>CAYLRS010000141.1:0-5090 GCA_964385895.1 uncultured Dehalococcoidales bacterium | reverse complement strand
TCTTCACCTGGCCCTGGTGACCTGAGACAACCCCCGTTTTCCGTATAAAGCCCTCTACAGGTTTACAGTGCTGGAGAAAGCTTATATGACCGTAGACCCGCAGAAAGCAGCCCAGTACAAGGCTCTAAAACAGTCGATTCTAGACAAATATGGTGCACAATCGTATTATGAATCAAACTTGCTGCCATTGATCGATGCACTTGATAAAAAATGAGCTTTTACATACCATTAATTAATTTGCAGGAGTTCCATTATAGACAAAGTTTACCCTAACCCGGATGCTGCCATTGAGGATGTTTTCGACGGCGCGGTGATTGCCTTCGGGGGCTTCTTCTCGGCGGGGAGGCCGATAGAGCTCACCAGGGCACTGGCGCGAAAAGGTGTTAAAAACCTTACGGTGGTCGTTCAACAGGTGGGCACGGGAAATGAAGAGATGCTGGAACTGGTCATCAAAGACCAGATTAAAAAAGCGATATGCAACTACCCTTTCCCTCGCTCGGCGAGCAAGGGCGCCCAGCATCCCTTCGAACAGGCAGTAAGGCGCGGCGAAATCGAGATCGAGGTGTATCCTATCGGAACTTTCGTGGAGAAGCTGCGCTGCGCAGGCGCCGGCATTCCAGCTTTCTACACCCCCACAGGTGTCGGGACCGTCGTGGCCGAGGGCAAGGAAGTCAGGGTTTTCAACGGAGTAGAGAACCTGCTGGAAACCGCCCTGCCGGTGGATTTTGCCTTCGTCCATGCATGGATGGGCGATAGTGAAGGGAACCTTGTTTACCGCTTTACAGCGCAGAACTACAATAATGCCATGGCCATGGCAGGCAAGGTGGCCATTGCCGAGGTAGAGACGCTCATTGAGGTCGGTGAGCTTGATCCGAACTATATTCATACGCCCGGTATATTCGTCAAACGGGTTGTCGTGACCGGCAGGCCCGAGCTCTACGAAATGAGCGTATAATGCCTTGTATTAGCTGGAGATTGATATAATCAAATCGAGCAAAGTCGTCATACCGGAGATGCCGCCTCTGGAGCGGGAAATGATCGCCCTGAGGATCGCCAACATGCTGGAGGACGGTTCCTACGTGAACCTGGGTATAGGCATACCCACACTGGTCTCGAACTGGATCGAGGGCAGGGGCATCATCATCCAGTCCGAGATAGGGATGCTCAAATGCGGTCCGCTGGCGGAGGAAGGTGAGATAGACCAGGACCGCATCAATGCCAGTTGCCAGTTCGTCTGCCAGATGCCCGGTACAAGCTATTTCAATGTGGAGACCTCCTTTGCCATGATCAGGGGAGGGCGTATGGATGTGGCGGTTCTGGGGGCGCTTCAGGTCTCGGCTAAAGGCGACCTGGCGGGATGGAACAATCCGGCACGAGGCCTGGGCAAGATGGGCAATATAGGAGGCTCCATGGATCTTGCCGTGGGAGCCAAGAAAGTCATCGTGGCCATGGAACATTTCACCAATGAAGGCGGGCCCAAGATTCTCGATAAGTGCACTTACCCGCTGACGGCCAAAGAATGCGTGGATGTCATAGTGACCAACTATGCCGTCATTGAAGTTACTCCAGAGGGACTGGTGCTCAGGGAGGCGATACCAGGAGTTGCACCTGAGGACGTGCAGAAGATGACCGGGGCGCCGCTGCTCGTGGCGGCGGACTTCAAGGAAATGGAGTTATAATGGGCTTTTGCAAATACTTTGAGGTGATATTAAAATTAATCTCTGGAGGATTAATCATAGATGGCAAACCAGATAGGTAAGAAATACGTCTGCACCAAGTGCGGCTCCGAGTTCATCGTGACCAAGGGCGGTAACGGCGCGGTCAAATGCTGCGGGCAGCCCATGGAACAGAAGAAATAGGGAGCAAATGTACACAGTCCATTAAGGAGATAATTAAATGAACCAGCTTGGCAAGCGATTTAAGTGTGAAGTATGCGGGACGGAAGTGCTGTGTATCAAGGCAGGAGAGGGCGCTGTGTCTTGCGATGGCAAGGAAATGGAGCTGCAGAAACCCAAGGCATTGCCATCCTCTGACTGAAGCCTCTTCCCGATGATATAATAGGACGTCATGTCCTCTTCCGAGACTAATTCGGCACCTTTAGCGGGAATCTGCATCCTCGACCTCGCTGATGAGAAAGCCAGCTTTTGTTCGAAACTGCTGGCGGATCTGGGCGCTGAGGTAATCAAGATTGAAAGTCCCGGCGGAGATCCATCAAGGCAAACGGGGCCTTTTTTAGATGCTGCCAATAATCCCGAAGGCAGCCTTTCCTTCTGGTATCACAATTCAGGCAAGCTCGGCATTACATTGGATTTAAACCAGGATAGTGACAGGGATCGTTTCTTGTGCCTCGCCGGACGGTGCGATGTCGTAGTGGAGACCTTTGTGCCCGGCTATTTAGTTGGAATCGGCAACGGCTACGAAACGCTCCGTTCAAAAAACCCCGGCCTGGTACTGGCTTCGATAACCGGTTTCGACCAGACAGGGCCTTATAGCAAATATAAGTCTTGCGATATCGTTGCTTCCGCATCGGGAGGGCAGATGTATGTCTGCGGTGGGCCGCATAAGGAGCCCCTCAAACCTTACGGGTTTCAGGCCTATTACCTGGCCTCGCTCTTCGCTGCCATCGGGATAATACTTACCCTGCGTTGGCGCAGGTATAGCGGCAGGGGCCAGCATATTGACGTTTCCCTCCAGGAAGCTGTAGCTGCTGCGCTCGAGCATGTGATGCTGCGCTATTTCCAGGAGGGCTTTGTGCCGCGCAGGCAGGGCAGCCTGCACTGGAACGGCTCTTCCGACCTTTTCCCCTGCAAGGACGGATACGCGCTGCTGTCCTTTAACCGTGAGTGGGAGACGCTGGTGGAGCTGCTGGACCGGCAGTCTATGGCTGCCGACTTTAAGCGTCCTGAATGGCTAAATGAGGCTTACCGCCGTGAGAATATTGACACTATACAGGAGGCGCTGTCCTTCTGGACGAGCATGCAGAGCGTAGAAGATCTCTTCAAACTGGGCCAGTCGATGCGCTTCCCCTGGGCGGTGCTGAATACTGTTGAGGACATTTTCAAAAACGAACAGTTGAACGCGCGCACGTATTTTGTAGAGACAGAGCATCCTCTGGTACCGAAACCATTTAAGGTACCGCGGCCGGTTATTGATTTTGGCAATACTTCTGGCTACTGCTGGAAGAGTGCGCCCTTTGTCGGCGAACATAATGAGCAGGTGCTGAACAGGGCTGTAGATTCTTTACAGGTGACGATAGCCGGTACAAATTCTGATGCTGCATCGGATTCAAAGCTCCCGCTGGAAGGCGTGCGCGTGCTGGATTTCACCTGGATGCTGGCAGGTCCTTATGCAACCAGGATACTTGCCGACTTCGGTGCTGAGGTCATCAAGGTACAGTCAAAGAAAACGGCATCGGGCGCCGAGGATAATACAAGCGCCTATTTTGCGACCTGGAACCGCAATAAGCTAAGCCTGACGCTGGACATGAGCCTGCCTGGGGCGCGGCGACTCGCATTAGAGCTGGTTGAGAAGTGTGACGTCGTGATTGAGAACTTCACGCCCAGGGTTATGCAGAACTGGGGTCTCGGGTACGAAAATCTAAAGCATGTAAAGCCCGATATTATTATGGTCAGCCTCTCGGGCTTCGGCCATTCCGGGCCCTGGCGCGATTATGCTGCCCTCGGCCCTACTATTCAGGCATTATCAGGCCTGACGAAATTGACGTCTAACGATGACGGCGTACCTTACGGCATCGGTTTCGCTTATGCCGACCACGTGTCGGGCCTTTACGCTGCGCTGGCAACGCTTTCCGCCCTGGAATACAGGGCTAAGACGGGGGAGGGTGCCTGTATTGATATTTCGGAGTTAGAGGCCGCCTGCAGCCTGCTGGGGCCGGATTTGATGGATTACTCGGTAAACGGAAACTTAGCCAAACCGGTAGGCAATAAATTCGGCTGGCAAATGGCAGCGCCTTATGGTTGCTATAAATGCAAGGGGGACGATCGCTGGTGTGTCATAGCAGTCTTCAATCATGATGAGTGGCAGGCGCTGTGCAGGTTGATGGGGAATCCACAGTGGACCGGACAGGGGAAATTTGCCAGCATGCATGCACGCGCCGAAAACTCCGATGAACTGAACGGACTGATCGGCGGGTGGACTGCCAATTATGCGCCTGATGAGCTTGTGAAGATGCTCCAGGCAGAAGGCGTCTGTGCTGCCGTCGTTTGCGATGCGCGTGATTTAGCAAACGATGCACATCTAGCCGAGCGCGGGTTCTTCGTGAAGCTCACGCACCCTGTGCTGGGCGAAATAAGGACAGATAGAACGCCGATCGGGTTGAGTGAAACGGCCGCGCTGTTTAACCGGGCTGCGCCGCTGCTGGGCGAGGATAACCGGCGTATTTTTCTGGATTTGCTGGGCATGGACGAGAAGCAATACGAAAATTATATAGCCAGAGGTGTTATCGCTTAAATAGCTTCGCTATAGGCTATCTGCCCTGCCAGCAATGTCATATTCACCTTCAAGCGATTGAGCTCTTGCGGGCTGACCCGTAGCGGATCGGCATTCAGGATCGCCAGGTCTGCGTACTTCCCCTTTGAAATAGTGCCCATTTGCTTTTCCCGGAAGCACGACCAGGCGGCATTGGCAGTATATAACTTTATAGCTTCCAGGGCCGGTATTGCTTCGTTCGGCATGATTTTTTGACCCGTTTCTGAGTTGCGCGTTACCGCTGCATAGATGCCCTTGACCGGGTCCGGCGGCGCCACCGGCATATCCGAGCCTGCAGCAACTTTTAATCCCGCTTTCAGCATGGTGTTTATGGCATAAATGTGCTCAAGCTGTCCGGCTGGAACGGTTGCCATATATCTTTCTCCGCTATAGTAAATAAACGCCGGGTTTGTCGTAACCATTGCACTGATACCGGAAATCCTTTTCGCTATCTCCGGTGTGCATATCGAGCAGTGCTCCAGGCGGTGGCGGTTGTTCACGTGACGAAATTCCCGCTGTGCGTGTTCCAGCGCAGTCAATGCTGCTTTGATCGTATTCTCTTCGACAGCGTGTAAAGCCACCTGGAATCCACGTCTGTGAAG
>CAYLRS010000140.1:0-5101 GCA_964385895.1 uncultured Dehalococcoidales bacterium | reverse complement strand
AGGCCGGCGGTGGCCTGGACTGCCCTCTCGCTGCTGGTCATCATCACTTTCGTGCTGGTGCCGGCCTTTATAGCTGTCTCATCCAACCCTGTGATCAAGAACCCGGCAGCGAACAGCCTGCCCACACGCGACCAGGTACTCGGCTATGTCAGCGAGGTTTACAACCTGGGGGAAAGGCGGCCGGGCTCGGAGATAGACCATAAGGCCATAACGTACCTTGAAGCCAAGCTGCGCGAGTTCGGCTACGCGGATGTGCGCGTGGAGAAGAGCAATTTCGATTACTGGGAGCCGGTCAAATGGAGTATCGAGGTTCAGCCGGGCACGGCATCCGCCTGGCAGCCGGAGACCTTCTACGTGCCTTACAGCGGCCCGACACCGGCCGAAGGCCTCTCCGCCGACGTGGTTTACCTGGGCAATATCAGCTCGCCAGACTGGCAGGACGTGAAGGGAAAGATAGTGCTGGTGGATATCCCGCCGACCGACGTGAGCTGGGACCAGATGAAGCTTTTCAGCTACATGGCCTACGAGCCGGAGAAGATGCTCAAGGGCTGGTCGCACCCTTACCCGATAGGCTGGATGATGAAATATATCTCCTTTTACGACAAGGTTGAATCCCGCCAGCCGGCCGGCATCATCGGCATACTGCGCGGCTACCCCGATATGGGGAATTTCACCTATTACGCCCCTTACGATGGCATACTGCGGCAGATACCCGGCATGTACCTGATGCCGGAAGCGGGCGATAAGCTGAAGGCGCAGGCAGCCGCCGGCAGGACCGGCGTGAAGCTGGTGCTCGATGCGAAGGTGGCCAAGAAAGGCGGCGAGAGCGCCAACGTCTATGCCATGCTGCCCGGGCAGAGCGACAAGATAATCATCTTCCACTCGCATCACGATTCACCCTGGAGGAGCGGCGTGGAGGACAGCAGCGGCGTGGGCGTGGTGCTGGGATTGGCCAAATATTATTCGCAGGTGCCGCTGTCCGACAGGCCTTACACGATGATGTTCCTCTTCACCGGCGGGCACATGGTGGGGGGCGCCACCAACGATGATTTCATCGCCCTGCATAAGACAGACATATTGCCCAAGGCCATGTTCGACATCGCCATCGAGCATATATCGGACGACTACCTGCCGCCCGCGGCGCCGACGGGCAACGCCGAACCGCGCGGCGTTTTTATTACCGAGAATCCTGTAACAGTCAGCCTGTATTCTAAGTCGGTTGCCTCGGCCGGTCTTTCCCGCACGCTGGTCTTCCCCACCGGCACACCGCTGGGCGTGCCCACCGATGCCCAGCATTACGGGCGTGCCGGCATCCCGGTGGTGAGCCTGATAAGCGGGCCGGCCTGGCTTTTCGACGATGACGATACGCTGGAGCGCGTGGACAGGGAGCGCCTGGCGCCGCTGACGGCGATGTATATCGACTTCGCCAGTCGCCTGGGCGCGACTCCCGAGTGCCTGCTGCGCCTCAACCTGACCTGGGCGGTGCTGGGGCTGCTGCTGCTGGTAATGAGCCCGCTGGCAGCCCTCTTCCTGGCCTACCGCAAGCAATGATTCGCAAGGGGCGGGTTATTAACCCGCCCCTACATAAACTTGACAGCCGTAGAAACCTGTATCTATAATTAATCAGGATTCATTCATTCTTTACTTATTCCGGCAATTTCAAATTCTCCCGCAATGAACTTAAACCCGGATTAATTTTATAGCTGTCAGCATAAGAAGTCCGGCCATGGCGGACGGGCTCTGAAGACCCGTCCCTACTTGGCGGTATTTTTCAGTTGATTACAATTGTTTGGTTGTGTATGTGCAAAAATGGTACAAATTAAGTATTTTTCACGCCTGACAGTATTCTTCTATGGCTAAGTACATCTTCGTCAGCGGCGGCGTCGTCAGCTCGGTGGGCAAGGGCATCGCCGTGGCCTCCATAGGGCGCATACTCAAGAGCCGCGATGTTTCGGTCTCCGTACAGAAGCTCGACCCCTACCTCAACGTCGACCCCGGCACCATGTCGCCCTACCAGCACGGCGAGGTGTTCGTTACGCAGGACGGCGCCGAGACCGACCTCGACCTGGGACACTACGAGCGCTTCATCGACGTTAACCTGACGGCGGCTTCGAATGTCACCTCCGGCCAGATATACTCCGCCGTCATCTCGGGCGAGAGGCGGGGCGATTACCTCGGCGGCACCATACAGGTGATACCGCACGTGACCAACGAGATCAAGCGCCGCATACGCGAGGTGGCGCAGATATCCAACGCCCAGGTAATCATCGTGGAGGTGGGCGGCACCGTGGGCGACATCGAGGGCCAGCCCTTCCTGGAAGCCATCAGGCAGATGCGCAACGAGGTGGGCAGGGACAATGTTCTGTATATACATGTAACTCACCTGCCGTTCATAGGCACCACCAAGGAGCTCAAGACCAAGCCCACACAGCACAGCGTCAACGAGCTGCGGCGCATCGGCATCCAGCCGGACATCATACTCTGCCGCGCCGATTACCCCATCTCCCAAAACCTCAGGGATAAAATCTCGCTTTTCTGCGACGTAGAGAAGGAAGCCGTGATACCGCTGGTGACCGCGGAGACCATATATGAGGTGCCGCTGATACTGGAGGAGTTCGGGCTGAGCAACTTCATCATCAGCCGCCTCAGGTTAAACGCAGCCAAAGTGGACCTTAACGAATGGCGGCAGATGGTGGTGCGCATGAAGCTGCCCAAGGAGAGCATCAACATCGCACTGGTGGGCAAGTACGTCGAGCTCGAGGACGCCTATTACTCGGTGCGAGAGTCGCTATGCCACGCAGGCCTGTACCACGACCGCCACATTAACATAACCTGGATGCAGTCGGAAGATATTGAGAAGGGAATCAACGAGAACCTGCTGCGCTCGGTGCACGGCATCATCGTGCCGGGCGGCTTCGGCAACCGCGGCATCGAGGGCATGATTACCACGGCCTCCTATGCCAGGCATAATAATATACCTTACCTGGGCCTGTGCCTGGGCATGCAGGTGATGATGATCGAGTTCGGCAGGTATGCGATGGGCAACAAACGTGCCAATTCCACCGAGTTCGACCATGATACGCCATATCCCGTGATAGACCTGCTGCCCGAGCAGCGCAAGATAAACAACATGGGCGGGACGATGCGGCTGGGCTCCTATCCCTGCCACCTGGTGCCGGGCACAAAGGCGGCCGATGCCTACGGCCTGCCGGAGGTCTACGAGCGCCACCGCCACCGCTACGAGTTCAACAACGACTACCGTGACGTCTTCGAGAAAAAAGGCGTGGCGTTCAGCGGCCTCTCGCCGGACGGCAGCCTGGTGGAGATAAGCGAGATTAAAGATCACCGCTGGATGGTGGCCTGCCAGTTCCATCCGGAGTTCCGCTCACGCCCCGACAGGCCCCACCCGCTTTTCGTGAATTTCATCGGCGCCGCCAGGGAGACCCTCGTTGAGGGCAGCCAGGTCGGGCTCCCCATATCATGATGCGACCAGGCGGCCCGTGGTTATTAATAATGTCACAAACAGGAGAAGAATATGCGTCTCTTTCTTGATACGGCCAATATCGAGCATATCCGGCACGGCGTCAGGCTGGGCATCATCAGCGGCGTGACCACCAACCCCAGCCTTGTATCCAGGGAGGGCAAGGTCAACTACAAGAAGCACGTGCAGGAGATCTGCTCCATCGTGCCCGGGCCGGTCTCCACCGAGGTTATCAGCCAGGACGCCGCCGGAATGATCGCCGAGGCGCGGGAGATCGCCGCCTGGGCCAGGAACGTTGTGGTGAAGATACCCGCAGGGCTCGAGGGCGTCGAGGCCACACATGCCCTGTCCAGGGAGAAAATCAAGGTCAACTTCACGCTGTGCTTCTCGGTCAACCAGGCGCTGCTGGCCGCGCTGGCCGGCGCCGCCTACGTCAGCCCATTTGTAGGCAGGCTCGATGATATCGGTGAGGATGGAATGCTGCTCATCGCCGACATCATACAGGTTTACCGGCAGTATCCCGATATCAGGACCGAGGTCATCGCCGCCAGCATCAGGCATCCCCAGCATTGCCTGGTCGCGGCAAAGGCGGGGGCGCACATCGCTACAGTCCCCTATGCGGTGCTGTTGCAGATGGCCAAGCACCCGCTAACAGACATCGGCATATCCCGCTTTATGGATGACTGGCGCAAGGTGATGGGAGACACGAAGAATGTTTAAATGTCATTGCGAGGTGATACCATGATGAACGTAACAGAACTTGAAATGAAAGCCACTGAGGAGCTTATGGCTCTGGCCAAGCAGCAGGGTGTGGAGAATTACGATATCCTGACCCGCGAGGAGCTCATCGCCAAGCTGGCGGCCTTTGTTACCCCGCCTGAGCCGCAGGTCGGGTTCTACATGAGCCTGGGCGGCATACTGGAGATAATGGACGAGGGCTACGGTTTCCTGCGGCAGGAAAGCCTGCTGCCGGGTCCCAACGACGTTTACATCTCCAACTCGCAGATCAGGCGCTTCGGCCTGCGCAACGGTGACACGGTGGTGGGACAGGCACGGCCGCCCAAGGAGGGTGAGAAATACTGCAGCCTGCTGCGCGTCGAGACCGTTAACGGGCTCGATGCCGACCAGTCCAAGGGCCGGCCTCACTTCGGCCAGCTCACACCCACCTTCCCCGATAAGATGTTCGATCTTGAGAACAACCCCAAGAACCTCTCTACCAGGCTGATCAACCTGGTGGCGCCCATCGGGCGCGGGCAGCGCGGCCTGATCGTATCCCCGCCCAAGGCCGGCAAGACGCTGCTCCTGAAAAATATCGCCAACGCCATATCCAACAACTACCCCGAGGTGCACCTCATGGTCTGCCTTATCGGCGAGCGCCCGGAAGAGGTCACGGACATGAAGCGCTCGGTCAAGGGCGAGGTCGTCTCCGCCACATTCGACGAGCCGGTGGAGAACCATACCAGGGTGGCCGAGCTTGCACTGGAGAGGGCCAAGAGGCTGGCGGAGATAGGCAAGGATGTCGTCATCCTGCTGGACGGCATCACGCGCCTGACGCGCTCCTACAACCTCGCTATGCCGCCCAGCGGCCGCACCCTCTCGGGGGGCATTGATTCGGTTGCA
>CAYLRS010000139.1:0-5104 GCA_964385895.1 uncultured Dehalococcoidales bacterium | reverse complement strand
AGGTTATCGATATCCTGACAAACTCAGGGAGCATATTTTTGTACTTATGCTGCGTTGTCCCTCACTGCACCCACGTACATTAATACGTTACAGGGTAACTGGCGAGATACTCGAACACAGCAGGATCCAATACCAGGTTCTGGACAGCGAAGGGACCAATCCGCTCAAGCATGTCATGAGCATGGTCTACCTAGGTGACTGGGTCAGCTACTATCTTGCAATTCTAAACGGCATTGATCCCACGCCCGTCCCCGATATAGATCTCCTCAAAAAGCGCCTCAGCGAAGCCAAATAGAAATCCCCCTTCTGCATCAGGCGGGGGATTTCTACTGTCCAATCTAAATTTAAGATTAGCGCTTGGTGTACTGCGGTGCCTTGCGCGCGCGCTTGAGGCCGTACTTCTTGCGTTCCTTGATCCTCGGGTCGCGCGTGAGCAGGCCGTGCTGGCGCAGCGGAGATTTAAAATTCTCGTTCATTGCCACCAGTGCCCGGGCGATGCCCAGCCGTATGGCGCCTGCCTGGCCGGTTACCCCGCCGCCGATTACAGTGATCTCCACGTTATACTTGCCCATTGTATCGGTAACCAGGAACGGCAGTTCGATCATCTTTCTATGATCTATCACTGCAAATAACCGCTGGTACGGTTTCCCGTTTACGGTTATTTCGCCAGAACCCGCGGTCAATTTGACCTGTGCGATGGCGCACTTCCGCCTTCCTGTGCCACGATGATATGTTGCTGTACTCATTTACCGGCGCTCCCTTTGTCAGATTCTTTTGAGCCGGCAACCTGTGCCTGGTGAGGATGCTTATCGCCGGCGTAAACTTTGAGTTTTTTATACATTGCCCTTCCCAGCCTGGTATGCGGCAGCATGCCCTTAATTGCATGCTCAATTACACGCGTCGGATGTTTCTGTATCATCTCGGCAAACGTAACTTCCCTCATACCGCCGGGATATCCCGAATATCTGTAATAAATCTTCTCCCTGACCTTTTTGCCGGTGACCCTTACTTTAGCGGCGTTGACAATAACAACATAGTCACCGGTATCGATGTTGCGTGCAAACATCGCTTTGTGTTTCCCAATAAGCAGTTTGGCTACCTGGGAACAAAGTCTGCCCAGGGTTTGCCCATCGGCATCTATGACATGCCACTTCCTCTCGATTTCACTTAATTTAGGTGCATAGGTTTTCATATTTGAACTCCGAACTATCAGCATAAATAACCCGTTTTAGACAAAGGCCGCATGCCGGCGCTGCTGGCCCGGCAAGGCTCAATTTCTTCGCTTCTAATATATTCTTAAAGTCCTCGACATCAATTTTCCCGGTCCCCACCCTTACCAGCGTACCCAGCGTGTTGCGCACCTGGTGAGTTAAAAATGAATTGGCAAGGACGCGGAATTTTACAAAATCACCCTGTTTATTAACTTCGGCTTCGTAAATATGGCGCACGGTGCTCTCCTTCCTGTCCCAGGATGTGACGAAGGAAGCAAAATCATGCTTGCCTACCAGTAAGTTACAGGCTACATTCATATCTTCTATATTCAATTCTCCACTTAGCAGAAAGGAAAAATCACATGCCAGGGGGGAGCGGCTCTTCCGGTTCAAAATAAAGTACTCGTATTCCCTCTTTACTGCGTCCTTCCTGACGTTAAATTTCTCACTTACGCGGCCCGCCCGCGTAACCGCGATATCTTCGGGCAGGTAATGGTTTAAACCCTTTATAAATGTTTGCGGCGGCAGCTTGGAATTTGTCCTGAAGCTTGCCACCTGCCCTTTAGCATGAACTCCCGTATCAGTCCTGCAAGCGGCTATTACCCTCCTGCGCTCTCCAGTAAGCTTGTAAATCGCTTTCTCCAGGTCACCCTGTACCGTAGGCAAGCCTTTCTGCCACTGGAAACCGTAATAGCCCTTACCGTTATATTCAATAACAAGTACAATTTTTATTAAATTATTAAAGAGCCCCACCTGTAAAAACCGACGTTATTCCACCATTTCGATCAAGGCCATAGGAGCGTTATCGCCCTCCCGGTGCCCCAGCTTCAATACCCTGGTGTATCCACCCAAACGGGATTTATATCGTGGTGCGTAGATATTGAATACCTTATCAACAATCTTGCCGTCGTAGATAAAAGCAAGCGCCCTCCGCCGTGAGGCCAGGCTTCCTTCTTTGCCCAGCGTTATCATCTTTTCCGCCAGGCCGCGCGCTTCCTTGGCTTTTGGCAGCGTGGTTGTTATTTTTTCGTGCTTGAAAAGCTCTGTGACCAGATTACGATATAAAGACCAGCGGTGAGATGCTGGCCTTCCCAGTTTCCTTCCGTCAAGTTTATGTCTCATTAGCTATCACCTTCTGAAGTTGTACCCGTGGCACGTCCCTTTTTCTTTTTATCCTTTTCAACCTGCGGCCCGGTAGATTCAACCCCCATCTTCTTTAAAGCAGCTTCAACCTCTTCTTTGGATTTTACTCCGAATCCACCAAGTGACATCAACCCCTCCAGGCCTTTTTCCAGCAATTGCCCTGTGATGGTAATGCCACCCCTCCTCAGGCTGTTGTAAGTATGAGTCGACAAGTTGAGTTTTTCCAGGGGCAGGTTATATACATCGGCCGGGATCGATTTGTGCCAGGATTCAGCCTCTTCTTTCTCTGCAATCGTTTTGGCCAATCCTTTAAAGCAACTGAATTGCTCAATCAGGATCGCTGCACTCTCGCCGATTGCCTCAACCGGTTCTATAGTGCCGTCCGTCCATATCTCCAGAATCAATCTTTCTTTGCCTGCGCCCTGACCGGGCCCGCTGCTCTCGATACTATAATTGGCGCGCGTTATCGGCGAGAAGATAGCATCAACAGCAATCTCCTTACTGGTACCTGCGCTGGTGACGATAATGCCAACATTATCTCCGGCGCTTGCCCGTTGATAGCCCTTGCCGATCTTTACCGTAAACTCAATATCGAGCTTGGCATCGTTCGAATCCAGCGTGGCAAGGTAATAGTCCGGGTTAACTATCTCAAAATTCGGCGGACTTACAACCGAAATATCGCCAGCGCGGACTTCCATCCTCCCTTTTACATTCAGTGTCATTTTCCCGGAATCATCAGATTTAGAAAGGGCCCGAATCCTGATATCCCGTATGTTCAAAAGAAAATCAGTTACATCTTCCTTCATATACGGTATAGTGCTGAATTCCTGGGTGACCCCTTCCATCAGCACTGATGTAATTGCGGCTCCGCGTAGCGAGCTTAAAAGAACCCTGCGCAGGCTGTTGCCCAGAATTACACCTAAGCCCCTCTCCAAGGGCTCTGCTACGAACTTGCCGTAATTATCCCTGAGTTCAATGCATTCAATTTTTGGTAAAGCTAATTGGACCAAAAACCCTCCTATCGGGAATAATATTCCACGATCGCTTTTTCATTGAAGTTAGTCCTGATCTCCTCCCGTGTCGGCAGGGTAAGGACGTTACCAATCATGCTGGCTTTATCAAGCGACAACCACGAGGGTATATCTTTGTCTTCAATCTTTTCCACCAGGATTTTATAGTATTCGCTCTTGGTACTTTCTTTACGCCATTCGATCAAATCGCCTGCTTTAACCAGGCAGGACGGCACATTAGTCTTGCGTCCATTCAGCCTGAAGTGCCCATGCCTCACTATTTGCCTTGCCTGCGACCGGGAATCGGCAAAGCCCCAGCGGAACACGACGTTATCCAGCCTTCTTTCCAATAAGGCCAAAAGGTTCTCGCCTGTGATCCCGGGCATTCTTGACGCTTCTTCGAAAAAGCGCCTGAATTGGCGTTCCATTACTCCGTAACTATATTTGGCTTTCTGTTTCTCCATTAATTGGAGCCCGCGGTCAGAGACTTTACGCCGGCGTCTCCCACCCGAGTGAGGGCCTGGTGGAGTATTCCTGCGATCAAGCGCGCATTTCTCGGTAAAGCATCTTTCGCCTTTGAGCATAAGCTTGGTACCAGTGCGCCGGCACAAACGACAATACGCTTCAGTATATCTAGCCATGGTTACACTCGCCTTCTCTTTCTAGGCCTGCAGCCATTATGCGGTACAGGTGTTACGTCCCTGATACCAGTCACGACAATGCCTGATGCCTGGATCGACCTGATAGCAGCCTCTCTGCCGCTGCCTGGGCCGCGGACAAATACCTCGACCTGGCGCAGGCCTTGCTCTTTTGCCTTAGCCGCCGCTGCCTGGGCCGCCATCTGGGCCGCATAAGGCGTACCCTTGCGCGATCCCTTGAATCCCGCCGTGCCGGAGCTGCCCCAGGCAACTACGTTGCCCTTGGCATCGGTTAACGTGATAATCGTATTATTGAAAGTCGACTGAATGAAGGCTTTCCCTTCATGTATTAACTTACGTTCGCGCTTCTTCGCTCTTACTTTCTTTTTCTGCGGCATGTTAGCTGGTTACTCCTTTACTTCTTGGTCATGCGTTTCTGCCCGCGGCCGGCGACCGTCTTCTTGGCCCCGCGTTTGGTGCGGGCATTGGTGCGGGTTCTCTGGCCCCTCGCAGGCAGGTTTCTCCTGTGCCTGATCCCACGGCGGCTACCTATCTCGATCAGCCGCTTTATATTCATGGTGACTTCTTTCCTCAGCTCACCCTCGACACTGTATTCCTTGTCAATCCTCTCACGGATACGGCTTACTTCATCTTCCGCCAGATCCTTCACCTTTTTCGTGGGATCAATTTTACAGTCAGATAAAATCTTCCGGCTTATCGCCGCTCCTATTCCGTGGATATATTGAAGGGAAAACAATACCTGTTTTTCCCTCGGGATATCTACGCCTGCAATACGAGCCATATCTATCCTACTCCTGTGACTATCCCTGACGCTGCTTATGCTTGGGATTGCTGCAAATGACCCTTACAACACCGCGGCGCCTGATTATTTTACACTTCTCACAACGTTTCTTAACTGATGCTCTGACCTTCATTTCCGATAATATCCTCGATTTTTAAAAAAACCGCCTATTAATATAACCTTTTATTAACTTTATGTCAAAATAAACTTCCGCTTTTTCATTTAAACCGGTATGTAATCCGTCCCCTGGTCAAATCGTAAGGCGAAAGTTCGACCAGCACCTTATCAGCCGGCAATATT
>CAYLRS010000138.1:0-5120 GCA_964385895.1 uncultured Dehalococcoidales bacterium | reverse complement strand
GATGGAATAGAATAGTCACAGATGTGAAATGATAGCAGCTTCTTCAGGTCCTTTTGGATGAGGGCCATCATAACGGCCAGGGCTCCCACATTGCCCGGGAAGAAATCTCCAACGTAATCAGGTAGCTTATAGTATTTGCCGGTGCCCGGGTAGCCTGTAAGGCTGATGGCGCTGCTGGCGGCCTGCGCCAGTAGGTCCCAGCCGGGGAAGAAGCGCATCGGACCATACTGCCCGTATGTAGCGCAGCTGAGATAAATAATGCTGGGGTTGATTTTGCTCAGCTGGCTATAGCCCACACCCCATGTCTCCGCGGTTCCAGCCGCGAAGTTCTCCATTACAACGTCTGCCTGCTCAACCAGCTTGTAAATTATTTGCTTGGCCTTGGGAAGCTTCAGGTTAAGCGAGAAGAAGTATTTGCCGAACTGCACAAAATGAAAGCAAACGCTGGAATGCCTCCAGAAACTACCCCAGTAAACGCCGAAGCGCCAAAGGTCCCCCACCCAGGGCAATTCAAATTTTATAACCTCGGCACCGTACTGCCCCAGTATCTTTGCCGCAGTAGGGCCATAAATGACGTGCGTGAAATCGAGGACCCTGAGACCTTTGAAGGCCTCGGGCTTGTCCTTTACTTTAGCGGGATCAAAGAGCTTTTTCGTATAGGAAAAATAGTCTTCCATTGCTTAAATCCCCAGGTAAGCTTTCTTAACCTTGTCGCTGTCCAGCAGGTTCTCCGCCTTTCCCGACAGAACGATCCTGCCGTTCTCCATTATATAGCCCCGGTCGGCGATAGTAAGTGCCTGGCGGGCATTCTGCTCAGATAGCAAAGTGGTAATCTTTTCATCACGGAACTTGCTCAAAGTATCGTAAACTAACTCGAGTACCTTCGGTGCTAGGCCGAGGGAAGGCTCGTCCACCATGAGGAGCTTGGGATTCGACATAAGCCCTCGGCCGATAACCATCATTTGCTGCTCACCGCCGCTCAAGGTGCCTGCAGACTGGTTTCTTCTTTCTTTTAAAAGCGGGAACAGGTTGAACACCCGTTCCAGCGTCTTTTTCCTGGTCGACCATGCCATCTTGTTATATGAGCCGACCAGCAGGTTATCCGTCACCGTCATGTTAGGGAATATCCGGCGGGCTTCCGGTACCTGGGCAATGCCGCGCTTTATAATCTCGTGAGTCGGTAATTTTTCAATATTATTACCATCGAAAACAATGTTCCCCTGTGTTGGTTTAAGCATTCCCAGGATGGTGTTAACCAGCGTCGACTTGCCTGCTCCGTTTGAGCCCAGCAAGGCTACTATCTCGCTCTGGTCGACGCTCATATTGATACCATGCAGTACCGGGGTAACACCGTACGCTACATGTAATTCTTTCACTTCAAGCATGGCACGATCCTAGGTAGCATTCTATGACAAACGGGTCATTGGCAATATCCTGCGGGAGCCCTTCCGCGATCTTCTTGCCGTAATGCAGCACGATCACCCTCTGGGCAGCCTTCATCAGAACGGCCATAACGTGTTCGATCCAGAGTATGGTAACCCCGAATTCCTCCTTGGCACGCTCAATGAGTTTCACGGCTTTAACCGCTTCACTCGGGTTCAATCCCGCCATCGCCTCATCCACAAAGAGCAGCTTCGGCGTCGTTGCCAGGGCCCTGGCCAGCTCGAGGCCGCGTAATTCATACAGGTTCAGGTCCTTCCCCAGCACATTCCTCTTGCTGAACAATCCGCAGAATTCGAGGTAATGCGTAGCCTCGGTGGCCGCGTCCTCGAGGCTCTGGTTAGCCCTGTCCTTACCGTAAAGGGCGCTTACGGTCACACTCATCAAGGCTGTAATCTCCGGGAAGGGCCTGGGTATCTGGTAGGTGCGGCTGATGCCCAGCTTGCACCTCTTGTAAGTTGGCAGCCCGGTTATATCATGCCCCAGGAATTGTATATTGCCGGTATCCACTGCATATTTCCCGGTTATCATATTCACCAGCGTGGTCTTCCCGGCGCCGTTGGGCCCCATGAGTCCCAGCGTCTCGCCTTGGTTTATCGTCAGGCTCACGTCGTTCACGGCCATCAGGCCTCCGAAGTGCTTGGAAACGTTATCAACTCTCAATATCTCAGTCACGGTGTTATCTCCTGACGTGCAGGGTGGGCAGGTATTCCCTGTAGCGGCGCTTCCTGTAGATGCCGAAGAGGCCTTCGGGGAGGCTGAGCAGGAGGATCAGTAATATGACAGGGAACACCACCGACGAGTAGTCACCCAGTAGTACGATAAGAGAGAGCTCCAGAAAGGCTATAAAATAACCACCGACAACGTTGCCATAAATTTGCACGCGGCCACCTATCATGCTCACCATGAGGACTTTCAACATGAATGTCAGAGGTAGATAGGTTATACCGGAGAAGGTGCCGTAGTAATGTGCGTAGAACCAGCCTATGATTGCGATCATAACCGCAGGTATGGTGAAGCTGATTACCTTGATTTTTTTTATGTTTATACCCATGGCCTCGGCCACTTCCTCGTCGTCGTTGATGGCTGCCATGGACGTCGCAAACTTGGAGCGGAGAAGCTTGTCCACGATGAACATGTAGATCAGCATCATGAACAGCGACATGAGGCAGATTATAAGCTGGTTTACCGAGAACGAACCAATACTGATCATCGGCGCTATGCCGAAAAGGCCTGTGTCGCCCTTAAAAATGTCAGTATAAATAAAGGTGATCTCAAGGAAGACCAGAGGGAACAGGAGCGTCAGCAGTGTGTAATAGAGTCCACCGGCAATAATGCTCAAAGGGCTCATCAAAAGCCCGAAGAAAAGGCCTGCCGCTATAGCCACCAGTAATGTTATGCCGGGGTTCCACCCCAGGTGGATACTGCAGAGCGCCGCCGCGTAGCCGCCAGCGCCGATGTAGAACTGCGGGCCGAAGTTCATCCTGCCTGTGCCGATGGTCATCCATCCCAGGGGGATAGCGATGGCAGCCAGCAGGTTGGCATCGATAATGGTGGGCAGCAGGGTAGGATATACAAAATAGGCGACGATGGGCAGAAGGATCAATAGCCCCACATAAATTAAGGGGTTGCGCCAGTATCTGGGCTCTATGTGCCATTCCAGTTTCTGCCTGCCGACTCTGAGTACGAGTCTATCGCGTTTTACTTCTAATTCCATCAGATCACCACAAACTTTCAGTCTTCGCTATACCCTGCGGCCGGATTATTAACATTACTATTACCACGACCAGCGCTGCAAGGCCCATAAGACGGGGTTCATTAATAACAAAGGCAACGAACGAGTGAGTGAAACCTATGATGTAGCTGGCGATTATGGTGCCCCGGATATTTCCCAGGCCACCCATAACCGATATCAAAATAGCTGTGACCATATACCCCCATCCCATCGTCGGGTCCACAGCCCAGACCGGGGCAATCATCAGCATGGCAATTATCACAGGGAGCAGCACTAATACCATGATGAACATGTATATCTGCTCAACCTGGATGCCCATATACTTGGCAGTAACAATGTTGTAGGAAATTGCCCTTGCTGCCAGGCCGGTCTTGCTATAGAGGAAGAAGAGTACGAAAAGTGCGGTAACCACTATGCCGACCGTCGCGGCCAAAATCAACTGGATGGCTATGCTTGTGGAGCCAATAGCGATACTACCGGGTATAATCGTTGTCGGTAAGTTGACAGCCGATTGTATTGGATACCACTTGTTGGCTGCCTGATCGGATATAATTGCAATTAGCAGCAGCCCAGTGATGATCTTCTCTTCCTGTTGCACGTACCTAGCTATAATACCTTTATATATAGCGATAGCTATTCCTGCCTGGACTATCACCATTAGCAAAATGGACAACCACAGTGGCAGGGCGAGCGTGTGATAAAAGAGCCAGGTAAGGTAGATAGTGGCTACAAAGATGTACGCATAGCCCAGATGAAAGATCCTGAGGACACCGCAGATAAGCGAGAAACCGAGGGCAACCAGCAGATAGAGGGAACCGAGTAACCATGTATAAGTCAGCGTTATTTCGATTGTTGTCAGCACGTTCTACCTTTTATATTTTCCTCTCGCAAACACCAAAACGAGATACTATCAGATTATTAACGCACTGTCAATAAACTTTGGGTGACTATAACCACTTCTGGATACATTGTAAAATTGACATTAGCTTTCCAAGGCATTACCATCATTTACCGATATTTTAAAATTAGCTAGATTAGATGAATAAGTCTCTGTTCGGCACCAGCGGCGTAAGGGGCGTGGTGAACCAGGACCTCACACCGGAGCTCTGCAAAAACGTGGCGAAGTCGCTCGGCACCATGCTGCCCCCCGGCTCTGCCGTCTGCCTGGCTACGGACTCCAGGCTCAGCCGTGAGCTGATTAAACGCGCCGTCATCGATGGGCTCATCGAGACAGGTATCAACGTGGCTGACCTCGAAATAGTCCCCACGCCCGCACTCGCATTGCTGACGCGGGAGATGGGTTTCGATGCCGGTATTATGATCACAGCATCGCACAACCCGCCAGAATTCAACGGCATCAAGCTCTTCAACTCCAGTTCTATAGGGTATGACAGGCAGCAGGAAGAAGAAGTAGAAAGCATATTTTACAGCGGTAAATTCAGGACAGGGAAGACTGGCACAGTTGAGAAAGTGCCCGGCATGAAGTGGAAATACTACGATTTCATTAAAAAACATACCGAGGGGATGAAATTCAATCATCAGCTCAAGCTAATGGTTGATCCGGGCAACGGCGCAGCCTCCGGGTTTGCCAGCGAGATTTTTAAGCAACTTGGTTTTAAAGTAATTCCGACAAACGATTTCCCGGATGGCCGATTCCCCGCCAGGAACCCTGAACCTAAAGAGGATACACTGAAAGGTACCATCGCCTTCCTGCGCCAGAAGAATGCCGATTTGGCAATATGCTTTGACGGCGACGCCGACCGTGTCGTATTCTGCGACCAGCAGGGGTTCCTGGGATTCAACGAGATGATCGCTTTCATCGCCAGACAAGTTATACAGATAAGCGAGAGTAAGACCGTCGCCACTACTGTAGAAACAGGGATGCTGCTGGATATCGCCATAGGCGACCTGGGAGGCCGGGTCATCAGGGGCAAGGTGGGGGACG
>CAYLRS010000137.1:0-5154 GCA_964385895.1 uncultured Dehalococcoidales bacterium | reverse complement strand
GGTCAAGGGCAAGACGCTGGCAGAAGCTCTGGCTGTTACGCCATCCATGGTAGCCAGGAAGCTACAAATGTTGCCCAAGAACAAGTTTCACTGCTCCAACCTGGGTGCCCAGGCCCTGCGCAAGGCTATCAGGAACTACGCTGTAAAGAATAAAATAGATATACCCGGGCTTACTGATCAGGAAGAGCCGGAGGAGGAGGATGAACATGCCTGCGAAACGTAAAAAAGATCAAAAGCCATTAATATGCCGTTGCGTTTGCCCCTATTGCGACGTGGAGATGGTTATTGCAGAAGCGCCTTTCTGCCAGGTTTGCAAGGTCAGCTTTGGCCGGTGTCCCGGTTGTGGCGCTGTGATACTGGAAGAAAAGGCTACTAAATGCAGTAGTTGCGGTAAAGCGTTGGCCCAGGGGGTTACATAGAGATGGCCGAAAAAGACAAGATGACAATCATAATGTTTTCGGGTGAGATGGATAAAGTCCTGGCTGCCTTCAATATAGCCATCGGAGCTGCCGCATCAGGCATGGATGTGACCATATTCTTCACCTACTGGGGATTGAACGTGATAAAAAGGAATGAAGGCAGCATTAAGAGCAAGGGCGTTATGTGCAAAATGCTGAATTTCATGAACAGAGGTGGAGCTAAGAGGTTGCCGCTGTCCAAATTCCATATGTTCGGTATGGGTAAAAAGATGATGCAAAAGCTTATGCGGGATATCAATTTTCCTCAGGTGGATGAATTGATACAGACGGCTAAAGAGCTGGGCGTTAAATTCATTGCCTGCACCACGACTATAGGGATGATGGGTTTAACCAAAGAAGCTTTTATTCCAGAGGTCGATAGCTTTGCCGGCGTGGCCACCTATATTGCTGTAGCCCGCGAGAGCAAAATAAGCCTCTTTATATAGGAGAAAGGTTATGAAAGCTGACGTGAGTATTGACTGTGTGGGGTTGTATTGTCCTATGCCTATCGTGAATACTGCCAAGAAGATCAGGGATATGCAGTCCGGCCAGGTGCTGGAGGTTATCGCGGACGATGAGGGCGTAAAGCAGGATATGCCTAACTGGGCAAAGATGACGCGTAACGAATTCCTGGGTATTGAAGAAGAGAACGGTAGATACCACGTCTTTGTGCGCAAGTCTTAGCTAGCGCCAGGTTTTCAAATTGCAACGTCTCATGGCGGTTGATATAATTTCTAGCATTGATTAATATAATTATTGGTCGTAAGCAGGTTTGAGAGAGGTTTAAAATGGCTGCAAAGCCGCGGAAAAGCGCTGTTCAAAACATAGTAAAGAATCTTTTGCAACTGGAAATTCCCGAGATTCAGAATGCCTCGAAAGAGCTGGCAGAGTGGATTAAGCAACTGGAGCAGCATAGCTTCAAGTTGCAACATTATGCCACTGAGATTGAAAGCTGGGCCGCCGAGGAAGAGGAAGCCGACACCATAGAGTTGACTGATTTAATCAAGGACCTGGAGGCCACACTTAGCGATATGCGTACAGGGAGAGCTATCGCGGGGCCTAGCTTGCCTGAAACCGAGGAAAGCCAGATCTCCCAAGACAGATTCGGGCGTGATTATGGCAGGAGCGGTCGTGTACTTAGGGATTCCAGAGGGATACCCAGAGCGGAGATAAAAGGAGTCGAAGAGAAGATAGCTGTAAAGCAGATCGAGCCGGCTCCAAAATCTGAAGAGGAAATAACAGAAGAGCCGGCTAAGACACCGCGGGGTGTGCTTGGCGCTAGAGATAGTGTCAAACCAAGAGCGAAATCCGAACTGCCGACAGGTGGCAAACAACTGGTAGTCCCGGGCAAGGCCCCTCACGGCGAAGAGGAAACCAGGGGTGGGTATATGACGCCCGAAGGGTTCCTTATAAGGAAGCTTCGCCCGTAACCGGGCTCATGCCCCTGTAGCTCAGTGGATAGAGCAGCGGTTTCCTAAACCGCGTGTCGTGCGTTCGACTCGCACCAGGGGTACCACAATTTCTTAACTTTTTTATCCTTACTACTGACCTTTGGTTTTCGTTTGCGTTTATAGGTAATACTTTCCACGATCCAATCACGGCCAAACTTACGGCCAGGTATTTCACCACGTTGTAATAGTAAGCGCAGGTGCCTTTCAGTAATCCCTAATGTCCGGCACGCTTCTTTAGTTGTATACATCAGTTGTCCTCTTAGCTTTATTATAACCTTATGCGGTCGACTTCTGGGTATAGTGGCCCTTATATTTACCGTTCTATCTAAGCCAGAATTCAAATAGCTATTATCAGCCGGATATCTAACCTGTAAATTAGAACTTTGCCCTTGCCTCCCTAAGGCTATTTCAGGCCTATAAAACGCTAAAAAGCATGGGCTGGCGGGTAACGCCGGGTTGTAAATAACCATCAGCATTGACCCAGTAAACAGCGGTTTAACCACGAGCTTTGACCCACCATTTTCACCAGCATTGACCCACCCGGGAAATAAATAAGTTACCATTGCCATAAACATTAAAAGGGGATGGCAATGGCGTATAAGGAGTTTTCCCGAGTGGAGATAACAGAGATAATCAGAATATGGCAGACCGGAAGCGGCATACGGCACTTATCCCGTTTATCCGGCCCTATCCCGCAACACCGTAAAGAAATACCTTGCTGTGGCGGTGGACTGCGGTTTATCGCGTTCCGGGCATCCACCCACAGAAGAGCAACTGATAAGCCTGGTGCAATTGAATACCGTTGGACGCACTCGGGCTGTGATACCTACAGCCAGGCTCCTCGAACCGTGTGTTGAAGTGATTCGGAGATGGATAAAGGAAGAACATCAGACGCTTACCCGTATTCAGGAACTGCTCAAGCAACGTAATTGCGCAGTGGCGTACTCTTCGTTACGAAGATTCGTGATACGCAACGGTTGGGGGCGTAACCCACATACCACTGTGCGCAAGTATCACCCTGTAGGCGCCACATCATTAATAGGTTTCCTAGATGATGTGTTTAAGGGGTAGTATTAAGGAGATTTATTTTCCCAAATTGTTATTCCCAGTGACATAATATTTACAGTATTAGTAAGAAAATTATAAAATTAATAATTGCTTAACAACTAAGCAGTGTTAATGTGATAATATAACAATAAGTCTATGTGGTGTATTATTTACTTGGAGGTGCCTCAACAATGACAAGATATACGCTAATTATTGCAGTGCTTGTAATCCTGGTTTTAGGGAGTACATTAAGTTGTGCATCTACTTATCGTAATGATCGGTTAGATAAGTTACAGGTACAGGTAGAGGCTCTCAACAACTCACTTTATGCAAACCAGCAAGAATTGGTATCAACTAGAAGGGCACTTATCGAAGCACAGGAAAAAGCAAATCTCTTAGAAATGCAGCTTCAAGTGACTCAAAAGAATGTATATACTTCCAGCGCATGTCCCGTTTGTCCTGAGCCCACTGTTGTCGTAGTATACGAACCAGTAAGATGGCCTTTATATTATCCATATCCTCCTCTTCCGCCCCGTCCGTATCCTCCGCCTCCACCCCATCCGTATCCTCCGCCTCCGCCTCCTCATCCTCTACCTCCAACACCGCCTATTCCACCACCACATCCTCCAACACCGCCTATTCCACCACCTCCTGCACCGCCACTTATAAGTAATGCCCCAATTCGCTTGGATTATCGTTAATAATTACCTAGCGGTGACCTGTAAAACTTCATACTATCCTGGAAGCTGAAAGACCGGGTGTAGCGCTGTACCAGCTCCAGGCTTTCCCAGCGTCCTAACTCTTTGATGGTCATAGTATCTATTCCGGCTTTGCGTAGTAATATGGCAAAGGTACGTCTGAAAGTATGTGGGTTACAGGTGATACCGGTCTTGGCTTCTAACCGCCTAAACGCTGTCCGTATACCATTGGCATTGATGCCCCAAATTGTACCGTTCGGATTATGTTCAGATAGCCACTGCTTGAGATATTCTTCTGATAGATTGCCAAAAGGTGCCAGCGCTTCCTTCTTGCCTTTGCCAATGACCTGTAACGTGTGGTTATCCCAATGAATATCCTGCAGTTTAATGTTGGCCAACTCTGATAAACGGAGCCCGCTTTCCGTCAGGACTGCAATAATAGCTTTATCCCGCGCATTTTCAGTGGCATTAATCAGTTGCATGACCTGATCACCTGTCAACGTGGGAAGCATTAAACTACCGACCTTCGGCGCAGTCATGTTATTTGTCGGATCGGGAATACCGTGCATCATTTCAAGCCATGCATAAAATGTCTTAATAACCTGATAATAACCATGCCTGTTGCCTGGGTTAGGGAATTGCAGAAGGAATCTTTCTATGTCGTGTTGTTTGGCTTTAGTTGGGTCTACTTCGGCGAGGAATCGCCCCAGTTTGACCTGGTAAAAACGCACGGTTGTGGGTGAGACTTCTTTGGCCCGGCGTGACTGCATGAATTGGTCATAATAACTCTTTGCCTTTTGTGCATGCCGGTCCTCACCAACAAGGATATCCATAAGTTTTTGAGACGGCAGGCACTTGCTATTTTTTACCTGGCTGATGTAAGATTTACTGCATTTGTTGAACCGCAAAACCACTTTGTGTTGCGTTCGGCTGGCATCAGGGGTACCATAAAACCAGATTTGTTTCATAATAACTTTTTGTCACAAAAGTCCCCAGAAAAATAGCACCTAAAAGGAGATTACTTGGCAAAGCTTCCGAATGCTGACAAGGCTATCATTGAAGCTGGTAAGTTGAAGGATTATATCCTTTCTCCGGTGCACCCAGTAGGTCGCTTCAAGGCCGCTTTCTTTCGAAAGCTGGGATATTCGTTTGCAAACTGGGAGGTTTTGGAACAGCATCTGCGAGATCTTATTCTTACAGAAGATTTAACAAAGACAGAGGAGATGCGCTATGGGAAGAAATTCATCGTTGAGGGGCAGTTGGAGCGCCCATCAGGTGAAAAAGTGAAAGTTGTTACCGTATGGGTTATACTTGAAGGTGATAATATTCCAAGATTTGTTACAGTATACCCTGGAGGATAACGGTGAAGTTTGAAAAATTAGAATGTGTAGTTCTTGCTCATGATATAACTGAACATGGTCTTCGGGCAGGGGACTTGGGTACAGTAGTGGAAGTTTACCGGGAAGGGGGGTTAGAGGTTGAATTCGTCCGAGGATCTGG
>CAYLRS010000136.1:0-5159 GCA_964385895.1 uncultured Dehalococcoidales bacterium | reverse complement strand
TTTTTAAATGTACCGTTAATCACAAATAATGTTGACCATTACCCAACGGACGAAATTCCAGATTTGTATGTTATGCGCGGCACTGAAATCTGAAGTAAAATATGGCGGAGCAATTGATGATATCGGTTAAAATATCCGGCTAATATTAAAACGGACTTAAAGCATAGATTTCACAATAATATCCAACAATGTAATCAATTAATTTCTGTCTTTATAAGTGGTATACTGCGCATGTGCGTAAATAACTACAATCAGGGGGGTGAAAATGGCTGAATATGTGCAGAGAGAGCTGCTTACGGCGCCGGAGAGCCTGGTGACAGACGGCAAGTTCAAATTCGGCACTTTTAGCAGCCAATTCCGGAAAGTAAACCCGCTGGATGCTGAGAAACCGCTGGATATGTGGTTGCCCGGGCCGCTGCTCGGCTTCAGGCTGAAGGAGTGGCAGGCATTCCAGCTGGGCAACAGCAGGTGGTTCATGCTAGCGGTGCTCTACAATGCCAAGGTCTCCGCGCTGGCGCAGTTCATTGCGTATGATAAGGAAAATAAAAAGAAATACCTTTTCGAGAAGGTATTACCCTCGTGGATGATCAAAGTACCTGATTCAATATGGGATGCAAGGCAGTCCTACCAGGACAAAGATTGCCGCATCGAACTGATAAGCCAGCTGGGCAAGGGGCGGTTTTACATAAATATTCAGATACGCGGTTACCAGGGGATGCCGCATACGGAGGCGCATTTCGAGGCGTTCCACGATGACGGACTGGTCGAACCGATCGTGGTTTCCATTCCATTCGGCAAAAACAGGGGAGTGTACTCTCACAAATGCCTCATGCCCATGCAGGGCCGCCTATCCATAGGGGATGAGAAGATCGAATTTTTACGCCAGGAGAGTTTTGCTATTATCGATGACCACAAGGGGTTTTACCCTTACGTAATGAAGTATGACTGGGCAACTGCTGCGGGCTACAACGACCGGGGGCAATTGATCGGGTTCAACCTGACCGATAACCAGTCCCTGGACCCGGAGAAGTTCAACGAGAACTGCCTGTGGCTTGACGGTAAGCTGAACCTCCTGCCGCCGGTCAAATTTAACAGGCCTGACGGCGTTGAAGGTGACTGGCTGATACGTGACCGATACGGAATGGTGGATCTGGTTTTCAAGCCTGAGACAATGGGCAAGATCGATATGAATTACCTTATCTTAAAGGTGAAATACTGGGGACCCTTTGGCTACTGCAACGGGTTTATCAAGGACAGGTCGGGTAATAAGGTGGCAATAAATCAGTATTTCGGCATGGGTGAGGATAAATATATCCGGGGATAAATGATAATCACGGAAAAAGCTGATACTTTATTTCATTTTTTAATTAAAGTGCAAGGAGGCAGGCATGGGATATCTTGATGAAATGGCGAAGTACCAGAAAACTGAGAAGCAGAAGGAGTTCGGAGCCGATTTTTTGCGGCGCGATGATGTGGAGGAATACGAGTTCTGGGACGAGATCGAGATAGGCAGGGAGAGCGAGGCGCCGGTTAAATTCGAGGTCAGGGCGGAAGACCTCACGGCTTATGCGGAGGGGGTCCCCGATGACAACCCTGTTTTTTACGACGAAGAGTACGCTAAAAAGTGCGGTTACGACGGAATTGTGGCGAATCCCATTTTTGGCACCCAGGTCGGCTTCTACGTGATGCGTAAGGGACACGGCAGCTGGATACGCACGCCGGGCGCGAGGAATCCCGGCCAGATAATAGAATGGTACGACCCCATAAAAGCCGGCGATGTACTGACATTGAAGCTACAGGGGTACGATAAGTGGATCAAGCGCGGCAAGTACTACATGCGGTACCTAACAGAGATGTATGACCAGCACGGAAAGTTGAAAAGCAGGATGTACGTGACACTTATCCTGCCCAGGACTAAAGAAGATGTGATGAAGTTTCTCAAAGGCGAACGCGGGCTGGAGGTATGATACTGAGCCATTTGAGAGCATAATTGGGGGAAAATGATGATGAAAAGAGTGACTTTTGAATCGGTGAACTGCGGGGACGTTTTGCTCGAGGTCAGGCAGCACGTTGACCAGGAGACGATCTGGAAGCATGCCGTAGCCTCGCTGGACTACAACCCTGTCCATAACAACCCGGAATGGTGCAGGACCGCCCGCGTATTCGGACTACCGGTAACCGTGATGCACGGCAACCAGACCTACTCGCTCATGTGTAAAGTGATAACCAACTGGGCTTATCACTCGGGCGGGAGGATGAAGAGATTAGAGGTCAAGCTGATCAAACCGGTGCCTGTCAACACCACCTGCACCTACGGCGCTACCGTGACGGAAAAGCATCCCGTCGGCAGGGGAGAAGACTTTGTCACACTCGAGCTTTGGGCCAAGGATCAGGCCGGCGAATTGGTCGGAGTAGGTACGGCACATGTGTACTTGCCTTTGAAATAGTCTTGGCTGCATCTGCATTACCCGATCATTAACCTTTGCCCCACATTTGGGCGTTGTAGAAAAATATTATGTATTTTCTGTACGTTGCCGTATTTTTTTTGCTCGGGATCGTCACAGGCACCGTTTTGAATTTAATTGCTGACGCCGTTACACGTGAGAGCCCGCCCCGGATCACTGCCTCAAATTGCAGCAAATGCGGGAAGAGGTGGCCGCTGAAGTACCTGGTACCCCTGGCCGGCTATGTCATGTACCGGGGAAAGTGCCCGGTTTGCGGAGAGAAGATACCGCTGAGGATCCCATTCGTCGAGATCGGTAGCGGCATCCTCTTTGGGATTTCTAATGTGACGTTATGGTTTGACCTGGGATCTGGCGATACTTATCCTTTACTGCTCGATCTTCATCGTCCTGGTCATAACCGACCTCGAGCATTACCTGTTACCCGACGTAATTACCTACCCGGGCATGGCATTGGCTATAGTGGTTGCACTCCTGGTGACGTTTTTACACTACAGGCTGCAGTGGGCTTTCTATTTCCCGGTGACGGGCTTCCTGGCGCTGATAAATAACTATGCCGTGAATGCACTTATCGGCGGGGTAACAGGGTTTTTGTCACTGCTTCTGGTGGTACTGGTATCGAGGGGAGGCATGGGTTTAGGAGACGTCAAGCTTGCTGGGCTTACCCCTTGTTTTCGTGGGGCTGTTCCTCGGTGTCATTCTGGGCGGGGTGGTGGCGGCCATACTGCTCATCTCACAGCTAAAAAAAACGTAAAGATCCGATCCCGTTCGGACCGTTTTTATGCCTGGGTGGCATGGCTGCACTTATCTGGGGGAAGGAACTGGTAGGCTGGTATCTTAACCTGGTCTGATGAGAGAACTATTTACTGAATAATACTTCCCAGATCGGCACCTGCTTGGCTTTCAGCACCGTCCTCTGTTTCTCAACCTTGCGCTCAATCGTATAAGGAACCTGGCGTTCACGTGGTACGGTTATGTTTTCCGTAACGTTGTCCGACCAGGCAAGCGCAGCGCTGAACCTGGCGTTCTGAGGGATTGTGGGACCGCTGATCAAGACTGCAATTTCCCTGGCGCCCATCGTATCAAATTCAAGGGTGTGTGTGCTTCCGGTTTTCGACCACAGGTTAGACCTGCCGCCTAAAAAACGGGCAAAGTTAAGCTTGACGCTGGCAAGGTTTAACCAATCACCGATAAATGCCGAATATTCCGTCGTAGAAATCCATGTCTGTTGAACCTGCGCCGGCGGTATGGTGTCCGAACTGGAAATCAACGGAGGCGCGAGTATCTGCCCGCGCGGTGTCATATCGAATACCCCGAGTACCGAGTTTTCGTAGTACTTTTGCTCATAAATAGTAATTCTGATTTTCCACGTGTCATGCACTGGTAACCCGGACAGGTTGTATCCGTAATACCAGATATATTCGTATTCTTTGAATTTAAGTGAGGGGTTACTCCACACCACATATGGAACAATCTGCTCTTCTCCAATGTTGGTCCTGGTCACAGGCACAGTCTCTAAAATGACCTCCGTGCGGTTCTCCGTTATATACTCTGTCTCCACGTAGTTCTCCTTTACTGGATAGGACACACCGGTGCATGCAAATCCAGCCAGGGACATCACGAGAAGCATTACAGGTGCAATATTCTTAAAACCCTTTTTTAACGTAAATGTACGCTCCATGCTTTGATTCATAGCTCTACTCGAGTCTATAAAATAATAAAAAGCCACTCTGATTTTTTATGGGTAGAGCAAAACCTCCCAGAAAGGCACCTGTTTTACCTTATTAATGGTCTTCTGTTTCTGCACCTGGTATGGTACCTGCCTGGGGATCTGCCTTTCTTTGATCACTGTCCGGGGTTCTAAGGTATCAAGCTGCCATATTACGTTCACCGTGACCCTGGCATTCCACTGGTATTCAGGGCCGGTGATGATTATGGCGATATTTCTGGCTTTGCCCGCATTTAATTCAAGCACTTGAGGGTTATCGGTTTTTGACCAGAGGTTGGTTCTACCGCCGAGGAACATGGCCTGGTTGATCTTCGTATTGGCGGAATCAAGCCAGGTGAACCTTGCCGTTCCCGTTATCCACGTCCACGGAACAAATCCAGTTTCGCTACCCTCTTCTTCAATCTGCGGGGCAGGCGTGTCTATATGTCCGCCATTTGTCATATCAAAGACACGGATATTTGCCTTTTCGTATTGCAACTGGTTCCATACAGCGACTTTGATGGCGATACTGTCATAAGGCGGGTATGCGGGTACGTCGTAAGCATAATACCAGAGGTTGCCCGAACCCTTAAAACTAAGATCACGGGAGCTCCAGAAAAACAGCGGCGCAAGCTCGTATTCACCTGACACTGTCCTAATTACAGTTTCATTTTCGCTGTAAGTCTCTGTGGTGTACTCAGTCCTGTACGCGGTTTCTATGTAATTTTCCGTAGCGGAATACTCCTTGCTCAGGCACGAGGCATTGACTCCCGCGAATATAGTCAACAGGATCATGGCTGATGGATAGATGATTTTCATGTTGCGCAATATTGTAATAAGGGTATCTTGTCTCCTAATGGCATAAGCAGGGTGAACTATATTGTCAAAGCACGGATGGGACATTAAACACACCACGATGGGAAAAATATCTCGGTGGGTATATAATGCTATTAAATTAATCTCATCGACTGAGTAAGGGGGATGGCATG
>CAYLRS010000135.1:0-5162 GCA_964385895.1 uncultured Dehalococcoidales bacterium | reverse complement strand
CGGGCACCCCGGGTGAAACGCACACCCGGCTGCTACATCAATGGGCTCTGGAGTGCTGCCCGCGATCGAGGGAAGCCTCTTCAGTTCGGTTGAAATATCAGGCAGGCAGCCTATCAGCCCGATCGTGTAAGGATGTGCGGGATTGCGCAATATGTCTGCAACCGGGGCCACCTCCACGACCTTGCCTGCATAAACAACAGCGGCCCTATCTCCTATCTCCCGAACCAGTGAAAGGTCATGAGTTATGAAAATGATCGACATTTTCCTATTTGTTTTGAGTTCCCCCAGAATGTGCATGATTTGTGCGCGTATGGTGACATCCACAGCAGTTGTAGGTTCGTCCGCTATGAGTATCCCGGGGTCGCAGGAAAGGCTCATAGCTATCATGGCACGCTGCTTCATGCCGCCGGACATCTGATGCGGGTACATTTTAAGCGCTCTATCGGCCTGGGGAATACTCATTTCGCTTAGAAGCGACCTCGCTTTCTGCAGGGCTGCATCCTTGCTCACGTCCATATGTGTTTTAATCTGCTCTACTATCTGGTCACCAATTGTGAAGACAGGGTTGAGTGCAGACTGCGCATTCTGGAAAACCATAGCAATATCCTTGCCCCTGATTTTCCTTAGATCTTCTACCGGGCATTTTGCCAGGTCTGCGCCGCTATAGCTTATTTCTCCCTCAACGATTTTACCGGGAGGACTATCAAAGAGACGCAGGATTGATAATGCGGTGACAGATTTACCGCAGCCTGATTCGCCTACAAGGCAGAGGCATTCGCCTTTATTTAGAGCAAAATCTACGCCATTAACTGCTTTAACGATTCCCCGGTGGGTGAAAAACCAGGTCTTCAGGTTCTTTACTTCGAGTACAGTTCCGCCAGTCATTCTATCATCACTTAAATATGCGACTTTCAAATGTCCGCCTTTGGGTCGAATGCATCGCGCAGGCCATCGCCGAAGAAATTGAAGGCCAGTACAGTGAAGAAGAGCATGATGCCCGGTTCAACTGCGACCCACCATGCAGTATCCAGGCTATGCTGTCCGGCATTCAGGATCGTGCCCCAGCTTGTGCTCATCGGGTCTCCCAGCCCGATAAAGCTTAGAGCCGCTTCTGCCATGATCACGCCCGGTATGGAAAGCGTCGCCATGACGATTACCAGGCTAATAACATTCGGTATCAAATGCATAAACATTACTCGTGCATCACTTGCTCCCAGTGCCTTGGATGCGGTTACGAAATCCCTGGTCCTGAGCGAAAGCGCCTCGCTTCTTATCAGCCTTGCTGCCCCGGTCCAGCCCGTGAGACCGATGACCAGAACGATGATAGCCAAGCTGGGCCCGAAGATGAACACTATGAGTACCAGCAGCAGGAAGAAAGGGAAGGTCATCATAACGTCGGTGAACCTCATCATCACGTTATCTGCCCAGCCGCCAAGGTAAGCCGAGAGAACACCTATAAAAGTACCGAGGAATATGGCGATCCCTGTGGCAAGTAACCCCACGAAAAGCGATATCCTGGCACCGGAAACCAGCATGGCAAGCATGTCACGTCCTTTGCTATCCGTACCCAGCGGGTGGTCAGGCCGTCCTGCTATCACTTTTGTAGTAAATGTGTCAGTCTTGATATCGTAAACGGATTCTTGAATAGAAAATCCCAGTGGCGGCAAGTTATTAATATTAAAATCACTCTTTTGCGGATCCTTTACAAACAGCGGCCCAAAGATGCCGACCAGTGCAAGTAATACAATGAAGCCTAAACCAGCAAGGGACAACTTGTTCTTTTTCAGCCTGTCCAGGTAATACTTTGCCAGGCGCCTGTTGATATAAAACGGGCCCGTTATCTTCTTTAAAAACAGCGCCAAACCTTTATTCATATCGTATCCTGGGATCGAGATATGTATAAAATACGTCTGTGGCAAGGTTAATAAACAAAACCAGGAAGGTACCTATCAATGTGACGGCAACAACCACAGCGTAATCATTGGCAAAAATGGCATTAAAAGACACCTGGCCCAATCCCGGTATGCCGAAAACTATCTCTGTCAGGTAGGCTCCTCCAAATACGATACTGCCCAGGTCGAACATTATGATGGTGACCAAAGGCAAGATAGCATTGCGGAAAACGTGTTTACCGATCACTATACGCTCTGGCAGCCCCTTGGCGCGTGCCGTAGTGACGAACTCCTTGCGCAGGTTATCGAGCATCGCTGAACGTGTGTAGCGCACGTATCCTGCCAGCTCACCCGTGCCTAGCGTGATAACCGGCAGTATCAACTGTTTAAGGTTCTCCAGCGACCATATGGGAAATCTGGTATCATAGTACGTTTTAAAGACGCCTAGGTAGACGGCGAAAACAAGTATAAGCATCAGGCCCAACCAGAAACCTGGTATGGATATCCCGATAAATGATAGAAAAGAAGCAGCGTAGTCGAATTTCGTATTCCTCTTGACTGCTGATAGCATGCCTGTGCCGACACCAAGCACTATGGCGAAGATCGTGGCAAGCAGGATAAGTTGAAATGAATAGATCCAGTGCGACCCGATTAGCTCCATTACCGGCATCGAAGCACTGAAAGACCATCCCCACTTGCCCTGCAGCAGGTTGCCCATATATATGAAGTACTGCTCAATAATAGGCTTGTCCAGGCCATACCTTGCCTCGATGGCCTGCTTTACGGACTCCACATCCTGCCCCTTGGCAGCGATATTGAGTATGTACCTGTCTACGGGGGAAGTGGGCCCGACGCGCAACAGGATAAAGGTGATGGTTAATATAGCCCAGGCGATGATGACGCTGTAGATGAGCCGCTTGATAATATAACTACGCATTAAACCATGCCCGGCGCGTCGCCGCAGAACAATTTGGCAGGGCTGATTATCAGTGACTTATTCGAAGTGCCACATGTGATAATTATATCCCATGTTGATGCCCGGCTCTATACCTTTAATGTTATTCTGGAAGCCCCGGTTAGCCCTGGTGTATACGATAAAATCAACGGGCTGCTCCTCGGATATGAGACGGGCAAGCTCCGAGTACATCTTTTTTCTGTCTCCTTTATCTAAGCCATTTTTGGACCTGATCTTCTTGAACAGGGCATCCACATTGTCATTGAAAAAGCCGAACGAGTTGAGTCCGCCGTCGCTGGCGAAGAAGACCCTGCTGCCCGAAGGTGCCAGGGGGTCGGTGTTATGTCCCATCAGCGTTATGTCCCAGGGCTCTTCGCTGACCGCTTGAGGTCCATTGTTATACCTCGGTTCCTGGTCACTGCCCTGTACCTTATTCATCATGTACTGTCGGAGGAGTGTGGGCCATTGTACCCATTTGACCTCTACCTCGATACCTATCCCGGCCAGTTCCTGCTTGATCAACAGCGACATCGATTCAACAACATCGCTGCCCGGGGTCGTGACCAGCGAGAGTTTCACAGGTTTCCCGTTTTTGTCCAGGAGCACATCACGCTCCCCGTTCTTCTTGTATTCATATCCGGCGGCTTTGAGCATCTCCACTGCTATTTGCTTGTTGTTCAGCGGGGCGACACCCAGTTTCAACACAGTCTCGTCGCTGTACCAGGGTGAGCTCGACGGTATAAAGCTGTACGCCGGCTCCGCAAAGCCAAGGTAGATCTTCTTTGCTATGGTGTCCTTGTCTATGGCCATTGAGAGCGCCTGGCGTACTTCTTTCTTGCGCAGGCCTTCCCAGCCATTAGCCCGCTGGTTGTAGCTGATGATGTTATAACCCCGGGTGGGTACTGTGTACACGTTGATGCGGTCTATTTTCTTAAACTTGACTACGTTCTGAGGCTCGATGCCACAATAGGTAATATCTCCCGCCTCAAGCGCCGCCTGCATCACCGCTGACGTCCCGAACATTTTAATGATGTATTCCTGAAAAAAAGGAGCACCGTTGTCCTTGCCGAGGAAGAAATCGGGGTTTCTTGCGACTACAAATTTATCGTTTTTCAACCACTCTTTGAATTTATAAGGTCCGAGGTTGCCTGTATAGGAAAGCTCGTTGAATTCCTTGGCCTGAGTGAAAGCATCTACGTTCCCTTCATATTTAGTGGCTATGTATTTCGGGTAAGGTGTAAGGTCGTAAAGCGTGTACACAAATTCCGGTTGAACCGTTTGCCGTGTAAGCGTAAAGGCGGTGTCATTGACCACCTTCGGTGTGACAAAGACCTTCTGGCCATCCACCTCCTCCTCCCAGTCATCCCTGTAGTTATAATTCAACCAGCTCGAAAACATCAGGTTTTTAAGCGTGTACACATAGTCCTCTGACGTAACCTGGGAACCATCGCTCCACTTGAGGTCGTTGCGGATGGTAATTGTATAAACAAGCCCGTCAGGGGATACCTCTATATCCTTAGCCAGGCAACGCGGTATGATATTGAACTGGTTATCATAGGTAGCCAACGATTCAAGCGTATAGCCCACATAACCGAAAGAAGAGGCGTCTGCCGCCAGGATCCAGTTCAGCGTCTCAGCTTCACCGCCGGCCACGTCACCCTCAATGAAATTACCTTCGGCCTGCGGCCCTGCACAACCCAAGAGCAGCACCATCGTAAGTAATGTTGCCGCAATAGAAGGCAATCCAATTCTAATAGCTTTTTTACTCAGTTTGCCCTCGCTCAGAAACGATCAAGCCGTGCTCACTCGAACCACCAGAATTGATAATTATGGAGTATATTTATTCCCGGTTCGACGCCTTTGACATTGTTGCGGAAGGCGAAGTTGTCCTTATAAAACACTAGAAAGTCTACAGGCTGCTCCTCGGATATGATCCGGGACAGCTCCTCATAGATCTTTTTACGGTTCTCCGGGTTTACCGCTTCCGTGGATTTCGCCCGTTTGTAAAGTGCATCGACCTTCTCGTTAAAGAACCCGAACAGGTTGAACCTGCCATTAGCTGAGAAGAACACATCACTTCCCTGCAGGGCGAGGGGATTGGCATATGTAGATAGTACTACCAGGTCCCAGGGCTGTTCGCTAACAGCGCCGGGGCCGTTATTAAAAGAAGGTGTCAGCTCGCTGCCCGGTACCTTGTTCATCAACCCCTCTTTAAAGATGATCTCCCGCGCCGAAAACTTGGGATTTATATCCAGACCGATGCTTAAGAGGTTCTGCCTGATTAAAATTGCCAGGTCCTGCTCGAAGTTGCTGCT
>CAYLRS010000134.1:0-5166 GCA_964385895.1 uncultured Dehalococcoidales bacterium | reverse complement strand
CAAATTATCTGTTGGTGAAAAAGAAGTCCGCAGTCATCCCATGCCTCCTGTACCAGTTTTTGTCTCTGTGCAGCGTGCCATTGGTAGACTGCCGAGTTATCTTTCAGGTGCGCCAGTCCCAGCTTCAGGAAATCGGTGTAGAACTTGATCGATGTCTCGGGATCATGATACTCGTCCCAGTTCTTGTCCTTTGTCGATGCCTTATTGTGGTGGGATTGAGGATGATTGTCGCCGGTGTAATCCACCAGATAGGGCGGGTCGGTTGCCATTAGCGATGCTTTCTCTCCGTTCATTAATCGCTCCACGTCCTCGGCACAAGTTGAACTGCCGCATTCCAGCCTGTGGTCGCCGAGGAGCCAGATATCGCCACGTTTGGCAATAGGGGCGCTCTGTGCAGCCTTTACAGCCTGATCCAGGTCGAAGTCCTCGATCCGCTCACGCTTTTCCCTAGCATCTAGGGATTTCAGCAACTTTTTCAGTTCGTCGTCATCGAAGCCAGAAAGCGTCAGGTCCAATTCGGGTACACGGTTTAAGTCTTCCAATAGCCTTGCCAGCAACTCCTGATCGAATGAGCCGGAGATTTTATTCAGCGCGATGTTCAACAAGCGGGCCTGCTCCATTGTTATGTCAACTAACACGACCGGCACAGTTTTGTAACCAAGTCGTCGGGCTGCAAGTAAACGCTGATGTCCGCCGATTACGGTCTTGTCCTCTTTGCGAGCGATGATAGGGTCGATCAGTCCGAACTCTTTAATGCTGCGGGTAAGTGATTCTAATTCCTGGTCACTGATGCGCCGTGGGTTAGCTGGGTCGGGCTTCAACTCATTGATCTCGATATATTCAATGTTAATGGGGCTTTGAGATACCTTGCTCATCCTTGAACTACCTCCTTGGTCTCGACCTGAGTCTCTTTGTCTGTCTTTCGATAGCCCCGGCCACGAAGCTTGTTTGGCTTAGGATAATCGCTGGAAACATGCTTGAGATCAGGCTTGAAGTCGATGGTGGCAGTGCCCATGCCGTCTCTGAATTCCTCAAGTGGTCCTGCCGCAGAGGTAAGCTTCTTCAAATAGCGATCTGAGGTTGCGGGACTACAGCCGGCTATTAGGGCCCCAGAGTTTATCGCTTCATTCTTTGCCATAGGCAGGTTCTTTAGAAGCCACTCAGTAAATACTGGCTCAAACATGCTGTTGGCTTTCATCTCCACACTGCCAGACCTGTAGTCCAACACGTCCTTAGCCACTTTGCTGCTGATACTTCCATACCTTCTTTCATACATACACACATTTTTAGCACTATACAATCCGATGACATGAAGCTTCTTACCCACCGGCAGGAACCGAAATTCCAGATTATGTGTCTGGCAGAGTAGATGAAGATTATCAGGCTGCCAGTTAGACGGGTTGTTATCTGCATGATCGATCTGCAGCTTCGCTGTATCGGGGCCGGCCTTGCAAATAAGGCAGTATTCGCCGTCGCGGCTGGCGATGAAGTTGTACGCCAACCTATGCTGATTGATCTGAAAGCGATTGGCCATAATGTTTCCTCCTTGATTTGATACTGAAGTTCACTAAGACAGCACCAAGGCTTTATATAAATAAAAGGAAAAGTGAAAATAAAAGAAGCTACCATCTTGGTAGCTTCCGATCAATTTAGTTCATGCCGGAACCGGCGGCCCTCTCCATGCCTGCGTTACCCTGGCCCGCGAAACACCCTCCCGGCGCGCCAGCTCTGCCCGGTTCTTAACCAGGCCCCTATCGAGCATATCCCGCCATTCCGCAACCACGGCTGCTGTGCCCAGACCTCCACGTGCAATACGCTCTCGTTGACATCTGCTTTCCAGGCTGGTCAGGCACCAGGGGAAATGATCAACCAAAACGCTCTGGGCCACCAACCCGGGGAGCCACTTTCAATTTCCTTAGTTTGCTTAACTTTTTGTATTAGTTTACCTTTGAAACAGACTTAGGGAAAAGATAACAGGGGTCGAGTGTACCAATCCTGCCATAACAAATTCCAACCTTTAATTTGGATGTAATTACCTTACCGTTAATCTAGTACTTAGCTGCGTCAATTGATGTTCATTTATTCGAAGCTAAGTCAAATCTGAAAATAATTACGCTGATTTATGAAACTAAGTACTAGAAGGTAAATCAAATTTGTGGTAGCATTAAAGGTGGGAGTTTGAGGTAAAAAAGGGGCTGGTAATTACGATAAGCAGTATCTTTCCTTCTGTAATGCGTTTGATCAACTTAGATTAACGAAAGCTATTTATATTAATTTGAAATTAGTATCGTCTGGAGGAGGTAAATCAGATGGGACAAAAAGTTGACAAGTGGCAGCTTCTGTTGATGTCGGTGATCATGGTAATACTAGTGATGGCAATGCTAGGGATATCAGGCCTGGGTGAGTTGAACTCTGGTTCAGGAGTGTTGGCGGCGAATGCTCTAACCACAGCGACCGGGGGGAGCGGTGGCGAAATTCAACCATACGGCAGCACCTTTTCTTCTGATTATAAGGCGCAGGAAGCAAATCCCGCAGCCAAGATCGGGACTCTGGCCGATACCGGCATCTTTTGCAAAGTTGGCATAGGGACAAACAGTCCTGCACAGCAACTACACGTCGTAGGTAATGCAGTATTTCAGAGTACAGCTGACCCGGCTGGCATAATACTGTATAGGTCCTCCGCTCTCAGGTATATCCTCGGTGTATGTTCGTCACCAACTTATGGTACGGGCTTCAGCATCTTCACGGCGCCGGCGGTTAGGGGTAGTGCAATGACTCCTAGGTTTACGGTTGACACCAGCGGCAGGGTAGGCATAGGTACAAAACCGGACAGCGGCGCCACGCTCAAAACGTACTCTGCAACCGGGAACGCCGTGCATGGTAATAGCGACGGCAGTGGCACCGGTGCTGCCGGCACCAGCATTAACGGTATGGGTATATACGGCACTAGCACAAGCAACACCGGCGTATACGGCCGCAGCAATACGGGCAACGGTGTGTATGGCACCAGCGTCAGTGGCCGCGCGGGTTATTTCGATGGCTATGCCGTTGTCACAGGCGACCTTTCTGTCTACGGTACACTGACTAAAGGGATGGACCACTTCAAAATCGACCACCCCTTGGACCCGGAGAACAAGTACCTCCAGCACTCAGTGGTGGAATCCCCTGATATCAAGAATATCTACGATGGCAATGTGTTGCTGGATGAAAAAGGCGAAGCGGTGGTGGAATTACCATCCTATTTCGAGGCACTCAACCGCGACTTCCGTTACCAGCTTACTGCCATTGGGGTGCCGGGGCCCAATCTCTATATTGCTGGGGAAATAGCGGGTAACCAGTTTAAAATAGCCGGCGGCACTTCAGGCATGAAGGTCTCCTGGCAGGTCACCGGCATCAGGAAAGATGTTTATGCCAAGGCGCATCCCATTGTGGTGGAGCCTGAGAAGCCAGCCAATGAAAAAGGTCTCTATATGCATCCCAAAGAGTGGGGCCAACCAGAGGAGAAAGGGATTAACCAGGTTCTTAATAAGTAAACGTAACCTGATACGCTAATAACTAATTGACTAACCTCAACTAAAATGGCATTGTCTGCACCACCCAGACATGGTCAATTTCGCACGCACTGCCTTTGAAACAGACTTAACGAAACAAGCGTAAAGTCCTAATATATTCGTTAGTTTTGTGCTCAAGGTGATTACTTAAAATCTGGCTTAGATAGAACGGTAAATATAAGGGCCACTACTCCCAGAAGTCGACCGCATAAGGTGGCGCATATCGAGCCGGTTAGTGCCATCCCCCAACCTTTTATCCTAAGGGCATAAACACCACCAATTATGGACAATATCCCGATAACAATAAGTGCTGCCCCCAAACCTGGATAAAAAGCCTCCGGTAATTGAGGATGCATTCCAAATCTCGGCATCCTTGAGATTGCTCCTATAAACTGCGGTGCAAGTGTCAGAAAAATGCCTGCAAGTAAGCCAAGAAAACCGGAAACGATATCTAGAATTCCAGCAACAGCGGGCATCCATGGCTTTGTCATCTGATTACCTCCCACTATTTATTCCTACATTCATTATAACAATGAATTGTTAAGAAGTTGTGAAGTCTCTACTATAGCCGTCAATTTCGCGCTGACATGCCATTTAACAGCCTTAAAGAAGGGAGTAACAGCAGACACCCCTACCGATTTCATCATCTTCTAACGTTAAGGTCATAAATCAAGGCTTGTTGATTAAAGAGACGGCTTAAATTGCGGGATTTTATTAGCTATAATGTGCCGGGGGTCAATGGCATATGAATAATAAAACGTATTCTATCCTTCAAATAGCTAGCACGGCTTCACTGGTAATAGCCGTCATTTTATTGCTAATTAACTATCAAGACGGTATGTATGCTTTAATATAAAATTATTTTTCCCGGTTCAGGCAGCCGCGAATTAAAGAAGTAATAAAATAGCTGTGCCAGCCAGGCCTTTCATGCTTGAGTGAAAGGAACCTGTCACAGCTATTTTAGATATTTAATCTTGACTACGAATCAGAAATTCTTACATTTTGATGCGTGAACCGAAGCCGACTCGCAGTAATGCTTTTATTGCAGCGAGAAGTGCCACAGGTGACATTAAAGCAGCAAAATATACCAGTATACTGGCTGCTATCTTACCAACGCCAAGAAACGTAATAGGAGCAAAGGCAGCTGCCATCGCCAAAAGGGCGATAGTGGCAAGAAGCAGTGTGTTAATTTCCTGGCTGTCTTTAACGACGGCCACATATATAATACCGATGATAAGGCCGAAGATTGCGAGTAAAACGCCGACTAAGGCGTTCTCAGGTAGCGCTAAACCTCCGACGACAGCCAGTACCACACCCAAGCAAAACAAAATGAAACTGATTAATCCCCAAGCTTTGCTCATAAGATACCTCCTTTTTTAGTACATTTATTTGTAACTATTTGTATTTTAATAAATTTCGTATTCAAAATATATACGTATTGTTACCTATTTAACCGGGATTTCCCATTTCAATTCGCAACTAAGCAATTATCATCCTTCCATTGCCCCTATCATGATAATATTCCTTTGCAACGCGGCTGTCAATGACTCCTCCGGGCCCTTGTTGATGTTCTATGATTTTGTCACCCCTTAACTGTTCAGTGAAAATGTCACCT
>CAYLRS010000133.1:0-5191 GCA_964385895.1 uncultured Dehalococcoidales bacterium | reverse complement strand
AGGGATTCAAGGAGATACCAATGGGCCGGGCATACATAGAATCGCCTGTCAGCGGATATGTTGCTGCAGTCTGGTCATATCCCGGTGCCATAGTCAATACAGGTTCATCGGTAGTAACGCTTTACGATATTTCGAATACGTGGGTTACTGCTAACATTTCGGAAGCTGAGCTTCATCGGATCGAACCGGGACAGGAAGTAGAAGTTTCGGTAGACAGCCTGGGTGGGCTAAAGCTCAAGGGCAAAGTTGAGGGTATAGCTGCAGCCACTGCAGCTACCTTTTCGCTTCTACCGCAAAACAACACAACGGGCAATTTCATCAAGGTGCTCCAGGTTGTGCCGGTGAAAATATCAATCGAAAACCCCTGGAACTACATGCTTGTTCCAGGGACGTCTGTTGAAGTGAAAATAGCAACTCGGTAATAAGAGTAGTGTAGATGCCAAAGACGAGCGAGTCCAAGGTACTTCTGGTTGCCATTGCAGGCACCTTCATGGTGATACTTGACCAGACCATCATGAATGTCGCCCTACCGCACATCATCGCTGTTTTTAATGAGACTACTGACCGGGCACAGCTGGTAATCTCCGCCTACCTGATGGCATCTGCTATAACAATACCTGCTGCCGCTTTTTTGGCTGAGCGCTACGGTATTAAAAGGGTGTACCTCTTAAGCCAGGCGGGCTTCCTGCTTGGCTCGATACTATGCGGCATCGCCTGGGATTCGAGTTCTCTTATCTTATTCCGGGTATTGCAGGGTTTAGCCGGCGGTTTGCTCAGCCCGCTTGCCATGGCATTTCTCTTTATGACCGTGCCTCCCGAGGACCGTGGCACTGCCATGGCTATTTTCGGCATCCCTATGATGCTGGCTCCCGCAATAGGGCCCACGCTGGGCGGTTACCTGGTGGACTACTGGGACTGGCGCATGGTTTTTTATGTCAATGTTCCAATTGTGCTTATAGCCATAGCTATGGGCCTTGCCTGGATCGAAGAAACACCGACTACCAGTACGACCTTCGACTATAAGGGATTTATGCTTGCAGCCGTAGGGTTCAGCGCGGTACTGTATGCTTTTTCATATGCCCCGACCTGGCACTGGGATGACTGGCGTATTGTCACTCTATTAACCGTGGGTGGAGCATGTATCCTGGCATGGATAATAGTTGAACTCAGGGTAAAGAAACCTATGCTGGATCTGCATATGTTTAAAATCGGCGGTTTTTCACTTGGGATAGGCCTGACCTTTATTACGACCATTGGATTGTTCTCCCTGGTGTTCCTGCTGCCTCTTTTTCTCCAGAACCTGCGCGGCTTCTCAGCATTACAAAGCGGGCTCATGGTGCTGCCCACAGCAATCGGTTCCATGATTACCATGCCATTGGCCGGGCGGCTTTACGATAGAATTGGCCCACGCGTACCCGCGGTAGCTGGGCTTATACTAACCGGAGTTACCTCGTTGTGGCTGCAGGTACTGGATGTAACAACACCGGACGATACCTTGAGGTTGATTCTATTTTTCAGAGGTATGGGGATGGGCCTGGCGATGATGCCCATCATGACCTACGCCCTCTCTGCAGTACCACAGAGGATGACAGTCCAGGCATCGTCGCTGCTGAATGTTTCTAGGACGATCTTTGCTTCACTGGGGATTGCTATATTTGCAACCATGCTGGATACCTTCCAGAAGACCAATCTCTCCATGATGGTGCAGGCGGTAACACCCGATTCTGTCATGGCTTTGCAGCTACTCTCCCAATTTCAGGTGTTTTTCATGCAGGCGGGACTCACACTGGAAGCGGCAAAACAGGCAGCGGTCAATATGCTCTATCAGTATGTAAATTTGAGGGCCAGTGTCACAGCCTTTGAAATGGATTACGTCATCAGCGCAATAGTGGTTTTGATCGGGGTGATACCTGCTCTGTTCCTCCCCTTTGGCCGGATAAAAAAAGCTGGCGCAGCGGTGGACATGTCAGCAGGCTGACGTTATTCTGGCTTTTAAATCCACTTTTTCTTGTGGAAATAAACCAGCATTCCCACTGCCACCGCCAGCATAAACAGCAAAATAGCCGGATACCCATAAGGCGATTCAAGCTCCGGCATGAACTTGAAGTTCATGCCGTAGAGGCCGACAACAAACGTCAAGGGTATAAATATCGTGGCTACCACGGTAAGAACCTTCATGACCTCATTGGTTTTATTGCTCATGCTGGAGAGGTAGATGTCTATCAACCCTGCGACCATTTCGCGTGTCATTTCAATAAGGTCCATGGCTTCAAATATGCGGTCGTACACATCGCGGAAATAAGCGATCGTCTCAGCTTTAATCAGCACTGACTCTTTTTTCCCCAGCTCGCTTAAAATCTCCCGCACGGGCCATACGTATTGCCTTAATCGCATCATTTGTTTCTTAATATGAAGTACGGAGTTGAGCGTTTCTCTTGATGGATTTGATACCAGTTCTTCCTCTTTATCCTCTATTTCCTCGCCGAATTTCTCGACTGTGCCGAAGTAATTATCGACAACAACATCAATAATTCGGCATGTTAGGTAATCGCTGCCCATTTTCCTCACAATTGAATCGCTGATCTTTATTTCCTCGCGCAGCGGGCAGAAGAAGTCGCCCGGCCTTTCCTGGAAGGTGATTACAAAGTTAGCCCCGAAGGCAAGGCTCAATTGCTCGGTATCGATAGTCTTATCTACCGGGTTAAATGTGAGCATTTTTAATATGACCACGAGATAATTACCGAAGTCCTCCTGCTTCACACGGTGCTCGGTATTGGTTATGTCCTGGATGGTAAGGTCGTGAAGGCCAAAAATAGTGCCCAGCGAACGAACAACATCAAGATCACCGATGCCATCCATGTTTATCCAGGTGACGCCCGGTGCGTTCTTGTAAGACCTGCATTCTTCAATAGTGGCCCTTTGATTAAATATGTAGCTATTGCGGTCGTAATGAAGGATGCTTAATGCTGCGCTCACTATTTTATTCATGTAGTCTCCCTGCAACCTGGCGTGATTTACCACGTGCCAGTGAAGCGAATATACCACCAAAGCAAAGAAGAGTAAAGATACCGAAGGCGACTTTAATGCTCATCAGGAACTGCGGGTAATTATCCGGGGTTATCTGTACGCGTCCCACGTAAACTGCAATGAGCAGCATGGCTATGCCCAAGCTTAACATCTGGCCGCTCAGGCGCATGGTGGACAAGGTAGCTGCCGCAACGCCGAGCAACCGCTTTTCGACCGAACTCATAATAGCGTTGGTGTTGGGCGAGGAGAACAAGGAGAAACCGTATCCCAGCAGTATCAGGCTGGCCAGGATAAACCATAAAGCAGTATTAGCATCGAGGAAAAATAGTAATAGCAGGCCTGCTGCCGTTAACCCCATGCCGGCCGAGGCCAGTACCTGCGGCTCGATCCTGTCGGAGAGGCGGCCGGTAAGAGGGGAGAAAATGGACTGTATCACGGGCATGGTCACCAGTATCAGCCCGGCATCGCGCGGCTCAAGTCCCCTGATGTACTGCAGGTAGAGGCTGAGAAGAAAAGCGACCGCAAAAGTGGCGCTGTAGCTGATGAAGGCAGCCAGGTTGGAAAAGGCAAAGACCCTGTTATTGCCGAAGAGCCTGACATCGAGCACGGGGCTTGGAACCCGCCTCTCCCAGATCACAAAAACTATGATTACTATTACGCCGATCGCCGCCCATCCAATACCCCAGATATCAGGCAGCGAGGCAAATCCGTAGATGACTGCTATAATCCCCAGCCCGTATATCACAGAGCCGATAAGGTCGAACTTCTCTCCCCTGGCATCAGCCCATTCGGCCCTGAGCTTCCACAGCGTGGCAACAACAGCCACCAGGCCAACCGCGGAGTTCAGCCAGAATATGCTGCGCCAGCCGGAATACTGGGTCAACAGCCCCCCGATGAAAGGACCCAGGGAAAGCCCGATATAGACCGCGGCCAGGTTTATGCCCATGGCCCTGCCGCGTTCTCCCGGGGGGAAGGCCGAGGTGAGCATAGCTGTGCCGGTCCCGAATATCATAGCGCTGCCGATCCCCTGGATGACGCGCGATATGATGAGGACTGCCGAAGACCAGGAGAGAGCGGAGAGGCATGATGCGAATGTGAAGATAACTGTGCCCCATAAAAAGAGCTTTTTCCTGCCGTACATATCTGCCAGGCGGCCAAGTGGCACGAGGAAGACCACGGCGGTCAGCAGGTAGGCCGTGGCAATCCAGCCCAGCATCACGGCATCCATAGAGAATTCCTTTCCTATCGAGGGCAGGGCCAGGTTGATCGAGGATGCTATGAAAGGCGTCACAAAGCCCGCCAGCGAAGTCACCAGCAGGACAGTGCTTTTACTTACTTTCGTGAGACTTGGGGTTTGTGCCACTTATTTACACCGGCAATGACAATATCATATTTTACTCCACGAGGAAGCGCCCGACCTGCGGCTGTTTCAATAACTCCCATTTACCCTGCCTGCCGCAGCTCAGGGCGCCCAATTCCACGTGGAGCATGGCGATGCCGCAATCCAGCCGCTTGGAAACATTGAACTCCATGCCGGGGCTTTTTACCGCAACGGTAAGGCTATTTTTTTCGATATGGAAGTTCCACGGCTGCCGGTTGATGGCCGATGGCGCCAGCCGCGCCGCTTCGACTGCTGCCCTTGTCCACGCCGGCCACTCTGGTTCCGGCATGCCGCTCACCATGGTGGAAAGGGGCTTGCGCTGGTGGTTGGCGCCGAAGCCGGTGAAGGCACGCTCTTCGAAAGTTAGGACGTCCGTGGCATATCCCACGGGGCTGACGCCGATCAGCTTTTCGCCTTTGTCCAGATTCAGCATGGAAAGCGCCGACTTCGATCTGAAGGTCAGGGCCACCCAGCAGGTGCCCAGTCCCAGAGCCGTTGCCTCGAGGAGTATCCCCTCACTCGTATAACCCATTTTCTCCTGGACGTTACGGTCGGACATATCGCCGATGAAGGCCAAAAATGAAGGAGCAAATTTGATATTGCCGTAGAAGACCAGCGCGTTGCTGAAGATATCGTCGGGCGGTTGGGACGCGAACTCCACCCGTGCCGATGGGAAAGGCCTGAACTCAGCGCAGGTTTTATGCAGCCGCTCGACTCTGCCGGGTTCGATCGGTCTGGATTTATCGTAGCGCCTGCGCGACCTGCGCACATTAATTGCGGGAT
>CAYLRS010000132.1:0-5222 GCA_964385895.1 uncultured Dehalococcoidales bacterium | reverse complement strand
CGGGTGCAAGAGACGGCACGTAGTCCTGTGATGTGGGCATGTCGTTCTTGTATAGATAAGTCTGGCAAGCGCATGAAGGCGCATCGCCGATATTCTTAATGCGGTAAGATATAACGTTCCCGCTGCTCCAGAACTCGGTTATCACCAGGTCTTGCCAGGTGGTGACCGCCGGGGTGACGTGAATGGTCAAGGCGTTAGAACTTGATCCCCGGCGGTTCAATGCATACAGTGTGTAAGTGGTATCGGCGGCAGGGGTTACGTTTTTAATGCCTTCGGGCAGCACGCTTCCGACGGAAGGCTCTACGGTGATCCTGTTTGCATTCGATACTTTCCAGTTAAGTGTAACCGGCTGACCCACCGTAATATTCAATTGGCTGGTGCTGAAACTACTGATCTGCGGGAGGGGGATGGAAGTGTCTTTCTGGATGTGGAACCTCCTGGAAGCCTGCTGCTTGCCGTCGACCGATAGTTCCACCCTGTACTCACCGCTTATGAATCCTGAAACAGGCGCCTGCAGGGTGAAACCAAGAAAACCATCGCTATCGCGCACGATAGTCTCATCACCGAGGAGGGGATTGTCCTTCGCTGCCATATCTCCCTGTATATAGATCCATTTTACATTCACAGTAGTACCTGGATGCATGCATGATAGTTTAGCCGAGCAGCATATGCGCGGGCTGTCAATATAAAAAATGTCCGTATCATCCTGCGGGCGGTAGTCAGCTTCCAATCCTGTGGTGGTGATAAGGTTAGAAAGGGAGGGCCCAAACATTGCTGAAGGTATACATGCTGAAGTAACAAGGACGATAGCAACAATTCCAGATAGACCTATGCTTCTGCCAGCGGACGGAAAGATCATAACGTATGGGAAAATAATAGATTTTTATACTTTGACATGTCAAGCACGCCGGATTACGTTTTATTAAACGGCCACCTTGTAGTTACGATATAATCAATCAAAGTTGGGGGAGCATATAACAACCATACTGGTAGTCGATGACGAGCCTTAAAAAACCGGGTAACCCGGGCAGAGGTCTTTCAATACGCAAATATTGCAGCGGGGGCGCTGAGCTTTGCACGTCTTCCTGCCATGCTCGATGAGGAGAACATGACAGCGGTAAATATCCGTAGGCTTAACCAGCTTTTCCAGCTTTAAATGGGCAGATTCCACTGAGGCTTTAGCATCGATGCTGCCCAGCCTTTTAACGACGCGGTACACGTGGGTATCCACCGGGAAGGCAGGCATCCCCAATGAGAAAAGCAAGACGCAGCTTGCCGTTTTCATACCAACACCGGGCAGCCGCAGCAGCCAACGCCTGGCATCGTTAACATGCATGTCACTGAGGAAGCGGAGATCGAAGTCGAAGGTCTCTTCTTGTAGCGACTGCAACGCGCTTTTTATGTATTTTGCCTTCACGTCAGCGAGCCCACCGGCACGGATGGTATCCGCTATTAATGCGGTGTCCGCACCGGCTATGATATCCCAGCTTCCAAAGTTGTTTATAAGCGATTTGAAGGCGCGGTGCGAGTTGGCATCGGAAGTGTTCTGCGATAGGATGGTCTGCACGAGCTCGGCAACGGGCTCAAGTCGCTTTTCCCAGGTGCGATCACCGTAGGCGGTGATGAGGAGGCGCAGGATATAGTTGATGTCGGGCTTTCTCATTTTAAATAATCATGTCATTGCGGGCGTTAGCGAAGCAATCCCATGATCGAAGACGCCAATTAGGCTTCAATTAGAGCAAAAAGATTGCTTCGTCACTACGTTTCTTGCAATGACATGTGTTTTTAAGCGCACAACCTTTTAACAATATCCTTATATACCTCGGTGCCCTTGATCAGGCTTTCCACCGCGATTTTTTCATCGATGCCGTGGATCGACCTCAGATGGTCCATGGGCACCACTGCCGGGCAAAGGCCATATGAGGCGATGCCCTTTCCCCTGAAGAAGCGCGAGTCGGTTGTGCCCAGCATGAGGTATGGTGCGGTGATGGCGCCCGGATAATGTTCGACGAGTATTTTTTCAAGCAGCCTGTAGCCTTCCGTATCCATGTCCGAGGCGTTGCCCTCGCCCCTCATTATCGGTTCTACCTGAATCTCGTCATCTGCAAGCTGCCTTTTCACGAATTTAATGAAATCATCGGTTTTTACACCGGGCAGCAGCCGTATATCGACCTCCGCCTCGGCATACGAAGGTATCACATTGACCTTACTGCCCGATTTAAGCACGTTAAGGCTGACTGTATTCCTGAGCATGGCATTTATCTGCGGCATGGAGAAAAGGCTGTTTTCTTCAACGATCCGCAGCAGAGTCTCCTCTTTGCCATCGAGAGCATAGGGCTTGAGGAAATCCCAAACCTCGGCCATTTTCTTGAAGTATGCCGCGACTATGGGTGTCACTTTAGCAGGTTGCTTATAGACCGAGAGTCGGTTAATTGCTTCAACCATTCTTTCCAGGGCATTGTGTCCATGAGGGGTTGAACCATGGCCGGGGAGTCCCTTGCGTTTTAGACGCAGCCAGCAGGGTCCCTTCTCGCCCGGGGAAATCATAGCAGTGAGTTTCTCCGAATGGAGGTCGCGCACAATATAGCTACCTTCATTGAGGACGAGGTCGGCTTTGAAATCATCGGGATGCTCTCTGAGCAGCCGCTCGACCCCCAGGTCAGCGCCGGATTCTTCATCTGCAGTGGCGAGGAAGATGATGCTGCGGATGGGATTCAGGTGCTTCCGTTTGATTTCGAGGAAAGCCAGCAGCTGCATTATGCCAAGGCTCTTGGTATCCAGCGCGCCGCGGCCGCAGATATAATCATCGACGATCTGGCCGCCGAAGGGATCGAAGCTCCATTCATCGCGGTTGGCGGCGATCACGTCGGTGTGATGCAGGAGTATTAGCGCCCCCTCATTAGCGGAGCCGGCTATCTCAGCCCGGATGGAGACCCGCCCGGGGAGGGGCTCGTATGTTTTACATTTGATCCCCTCTTTATTTAGTATCCGTCCCAGGAACTCAACGGCCCGGTATTCGTTTCCCGGTGGATTGGTGGTATCCAGCTTTATATACTGGCAAAGCAGCCCGACAGCCTCATCGTTCATACATTCACCATCATTTCTAAAATTATCTTTTTCAAATTATACTCCATTTGATATCTACACTTTTACTTCAGGATATTGTCGAATTTGACTGTGGATTTAACTGGCGTTATGGGCGCTTCTCCTGTTGATGCTATAATTATGTGGCATTTCGCCTGGAGGTATCACCATGAAGCAATTTGCTGGAAAAGACGAGATCAAGGTGTTTTGCGGCAATGCGCATCCGGCGCTTGCCCGGGCAGTGTGCGATTACCTTGAGATACCTCTGGGTAAGATGGAAGCCTTTGAATTCAGCAACGAGAACATTTTTGTGCGCATACTGGAAAACGTGCGCGAGAGGGATGTGTTTCTGATACAGCCGATTTGCTCGCCTATCAACAGAAACCTGGTGGAATTGCTCATAATACTCGATGCCTTCAAGCGCGCTTCGGCGGAACGCATGACGGCGGTGGTGCCTTACTATGGGTATGGTCGCACGGATAAAAAGGACCAGCCCCGTGTGCCTATCACAGCCCGCCTGATTGCTGACCTGCTAACCACTGCAGGTGCCAACCGTATCCTGACGGTCGATCTGCATGCAGCGCAGATACAGGGTTTCTTCAATATTCCGGTTGACGAGCTTACCGCGCTCTTCCTGCTCAGCGATTACTGGAAGAGCAAGAACCTCAAGGACGTAGTTGTGGTAGCTACGGATATCGGCATCAGCAAGCGCGCCCGTGACCTGGCCGCCAAGCTGGATGCACCACTCGCCATCATCGAGAAGCGCCGTTTGGGCAACGATGACTCCACCGAAACATTGAATATCATCGGCGAAGTAGCGGGTAAACGCGCCATCACAGTTGATGACGAAATTGACACAGCAGGCTCACTGGTCACTGCCGTAGATGCGCTGCTCAAAGAAGGCGCTGTGGAAGTTTATTCCTGCTGCACGCACCCTGTTTTTTCGGGGCCCGCCATAGAGAGAATATCGAAGTCACCGGTAAAGGAAGTGGTCGTTACCGATACAATACCCATAAACGGCCCTAAGAAGATAAAAAAGATCACAGTTTTACCAATTGCTCCGCTGCTTGGCGAAGCCATTCACCGCATCCATACCGGCATGTCCATCGGCGCCATGTTCGAAGATTAAGACATATTATGCTCAAGTGGTTAGAAAAGCTCGTTGATTCCAACGAGAAAGAAATAAAACGACTCAAGCCCACCGTAGATAAGGTTAACTCCCTCGAACCTGAGTTCCAGAAGCTGAGCGCTGCCGAACTCAAAGCTAAGACCGGTGAATTCAGGGAACGTTTAGCTAAAGGGGAGACTCTGGATGATCTGCTACCCGAAGCTTTCGCAGCTGTGCGGGAAGCCTCAAGACTCAATATCCGTTTACGCCACTTTGATGTTCAATTGATGGGAGGCATGATACTGCACCAGGGCAAGATTGCCGAGATGAAGACTGGAGAGGGCAAGACCCTGGTGGCAACCCTGCCGCTGTACCTGAATGCGCTGGAAGGCAAAGGGTGCCATCTGGTTACAGTTAACGATTACCTTGCCAGGCGGGATGCCTACTGGATGGGAGCTATTTATCACGCGCTGGGCATGAAAGTGGCCAGCATTTACCCACCGCAGAGCGCCGCTGAGCAGCTTCCTGCCCGTATTTACGATCCGGAATATATGGACGAAAAAGACAGGCGTTGGCCCCATTTCAAGCCGGCTTCACGCCAGGAAGCTTACCAGGCGGACATCACATACGGCACAAATAATGAGTTCGGCTTCGATTATTTAAGGGACAACATGGCAATGGACCTTTCCCAGCTTGTTCAGAGGCCGCTACACTATGCCATCGTCGATGAGGTTGACAATATACTCATTGATGAGGCACGGACTCCGTTGATCATCAGCGGCGAGGCCGAGGAAGCTACGCAGAAGTATTTTACCTTCGCCAGGCTTGTTTCGCAGTTAGATAGTGAAGATTACAAAATTGAGGAGAGGGAACGCCAGGTATACCTCAACGAATCGGGCATCAATAAGATGGAGGCTATGGCACGCAGGGAAGGGCTGCTCAAAGCGCCCAGCCTTTACGACCCGGCAAACTATGGACTGAGCCCTTATATTGAAAATGCGCTCAAGGCACATGTGCTTTTCAGACGTGA
>CAYLRS010000131.1:0-5240 GCA_964385895.1 uncultured Dehalococcoidales bacterium | reverse complement strand
CTTCCCCTGGCAGGTATTGACGTTCTGGTTCTTCCGCTACCTGGAGACCGAGCGGGGCTACGACCCCAACACAGTTCTTATTACCATGGTCGTTGCCGTGCTGGTTCTGGCGGCAGGTTATCCCATCGGCGGGATACTGGGGGACTATTTCTTCAAGCGCAACCAGAGGGGACGCCTGCTGGTGAGCGCGGCCGGCATCCTCATCGCCCTGGTATTGCTTGTGTTTGCAATCAATGTGCCGAACAGCGAAATGCTTCTTTTCGGCACCCTGCTGGCCTTCACCTGTATCTTTATGCCCTTTGCTTCGCCCAATGTGGTAACCACGATTTACGATATGACGCTGCCCGAGGTGCGCAGCACAGCCAACGCGCTGCAGAACTTCTTCGAGCAGGTCGGTTCGTCGGCCGCGCCGCTGATAGCCGGCATCATAGCCGTCAATTCCTCCCTGCAAAGTGCCATTTTAATCATATGCGTATCAGCCTGGTCAGCATGCTTCATATTTATCTCTATTGCCGCATACCTGGTTCCCAAAGACCTGCAGGATTTGCGCAATCAGCTTCAGCATAGGGCCGAAATAGAGAAAGCCAGGGCATAATGCTGACAGGTGATTACCTCTAAGTAAGATTCGAACCAAATCCAAGAGGGAAGGCATGAAAAGTGATATCAACTTTGCGGCTGCGTTATCCGCCTTCGGTAATCCTGGCGACCGGTTTATGTCCGGTTATAAGGAGAACCTGTCAATCTCTGAGATGTTCGCATTAGCTGCTAAAGCCGGTATATCCGGTCTTGAGTTTGTTTATGAAAGGGACATCAGGCCAGATAATGTGAATGAGATAAAAGAATGCATGGAAAAATACAATATAAAATGTTTTGACGTTCTGCCAAATCTTTTCAGCAGGAAGGAATATGTCAAAGGCTCGATAACATCCAGGGAGCCAGGCGTGCGGGAAAAAGCAAAAGGGGAAATCCGTGAAGTAATCGATATCACTAAAAAAATCGGCGGCAACATGGTTAATATCTGGGCAGGCCAGGATGGGTATGATTATCCATTTGAGGTTGATTATCTCAAAGCATGGGAAACAATGATAACGGTATTGCAGGAAATGGCTGACTATGATCCGTCAGTAAGATTAGGGTTGGAATACAAGTTCAAAGAGCCACGCGTCCATTGCTTTGTCTCCACGGTGGCAAAGTCCCTGCTGCTGGCCGAGGCAACCCGGCGGCCCAATATCGGCGTGATCCTGGATACCGGCCACGCCATACTTGCCTACGAAAATGCCGCTGAGTCATTTGCCTTCACAAAGATATTTGGTAATCGTCTGTTCAGCGTCCACATCAATGATACACGGCCCGATTGGGACTGGGATTTGAATGTCGGAGCCGTTCACTTCCTTGACACTCTGGAGTGGCTTTATTGGGTGGATAAGATCGGTTACCAGGACTTCTATACGTTAGATATTTGGCCGGCCCGTATGGATACGGTGGAGGCTATAAAGGAATGTATCGAATGGATAAAAGCAATGCGGAAGTCCTTAATTCGTATTGGTGATAGGACGATCGAAGAACTGATTGCTGAGGGCAACCCGGTTAAAACCATGCGGATTATACGGGAAGCGATATTCGGTTAAATACGCTGCAGGATATCCGGATTAAATGGGTGAACGAATGAAGAAACCTCTTAAGTGTGTCGCAATTGATCTGGGCGCATCAGGAGGTAAGGTTATCCGTGGCAGCTTTGATGGCACAAGAATTACCCTGAAAGAGTTCTACAGGTTTTCGAATAATCCAATCCAGCTTAAAAAACACATTTACTGGGACGCATTACGCCTGTTTGAAGAAGTAAAGAAGGGAGTGGGGGCCGTTGGGAAAGAGCCTGGTGATACGATAGATTCCATTGGGATCGATACCTGGGGCAATGATTGCTGTCTTCTGGATAAAGATGGCAACTTGCTGGAAAACCCGCATTCCTACCGCGACCCGCGCACCGACGGTATAATGGAAAAGGCTTTTGAGAAGATGTCCCGCGAGGAGATCTACAACCGGACGGGCGTCCAGTTCATGCAGCATAACACGCTGTTCCAGCTATATTCAATGGTACTTGATAAGTCCGCGCTGCTGGCAGCCGCTGATACCTACCTGATGATACCGGACCTGTTCAACTACTGGTTAGCGGGTGAAAAATGCTGTGAATTTACCAACGCCACCACCACTCAGTTCTTCGACCCGTATCAAAATACCTGGTGCGAACCCATTTTAGAGGCTTTCAGCATCCCTGGTAATATTATGCCGCCGGTAATCAAACCCGGTACGAAGCTTGGGAACCTGGAAAAATGGTTATGTAACGATTTGAACATTCAGGCCGTACCGGTGATCGCTGTGGGTACGCATGATACGGCCTCTGCAGCCAGTGTGGTGCCTGCGCAGAATGGAGACTACGCTTTTTTAAGCTCGGGGACATGGTCATTGCTGGGGACTGAAGTAAGTACCCCGGTCGTAAATAAAGCCGGACTGTCTCACAACTTCAGCTGCTATGGAGGCGTATGCGATACTTTTCTTGTCTGGAAAAATATCCAGGCCCTCTGGCTGTTGCAGGAATGTATGAGGGTCTGGATTAAAGAGGGGTTAGAGTACTCGTATGAAGATCTTGTTTCAATGGCCGGACAAGCTGAACCGTTCGGAGCCATTATCGATGTGGATGACCATATATTTATACAACCTGGTGATTTCCCGGCTCGGATTAATGAATTCTGCAAACGTACAGCGCAAAAACCACCCTGTGGGCAGGGAGCAATTGTGCGCTGTATTTTTGAATCCCTTGCCTTAAAATACCGGTATACCTTCGAGAGATTGCAGGATGTGCTGGGGAAAAAATTGAGTAAAATATACGTCATCGGGGGAGGTTCGCGTAATGAGCTGCTGAACCAGTTCACGGCACAAGCCATCGGTGTACCGGTGGTTGCGGGACTGGCAGAAGCAACATCGGTCGGGAATATCATGATGCAATTGTTAACCCTCGGAGAGGTCGGATCGCTGGATCAATCGCGTGAAATAGTCCGTACGTCATTTGAATTAACAACCTATAAAGCAGATGTTACGCAGAACTGGGATAACGCATACCAGCGCTTTTTAGACCTCATAACCAGAAGCAGTACATACAATCAATAAATTGTGAATAATTTAAATATTATAATGGGACTTCGATCGCCGGCGGTGTTCACATGGAAATGCCTGCCCGCGGTGCGGAGGAAGAAGTAAGAGAAAGTGTGCCTGTCTTTAAATGTAACCGCGAGGAGGATTATTAATGAACGCAGAAAGTAATTATATGTGGTGGAAACATGGCGTTTTATATGAAATCTGGCCCCGGAGTTTCTACGATACGACGGGAAACGGCTCAGGCGATTTAAAGGGGATAACAGCGAAGCTGGACTACCTTTCTGACCTGGGAATTGACGGCGTGTGGCTGGGCCCCATCAATGCTTCGCCCATGGTAGATTCGGGATATGACGTGAGCAACTACCGGAGTATCGACCCCCTGTATGGCACAATGGCAGATTTCGAGTTACTCCTCGGCGAGGCGCATAAGCGCGGGATCCGTATCATCATGGACCTTGTCTTTAACCATACGTCGGACCAGCATGCCTGGTTCATAGAATCCCGCTCATCACGGGATAACCCGAAAAGAAACTGGTATATCTGGCATGACGCTAAACACGGCAGACGCCCGACCAACTGGAAGGCCCTTGTGGGCGGCAGTGTCTGGGAGTGGGATAAAAAAACAAAGCAGCATTACCTTCATTCTTTTCTTAAAACGCAGCCGGATCTTAACTGGAGGAACCGCGAGGTCAGGGATGCTGTTTACGATACCATGAGGTTCTGGCTGGATAAGGGTGTGGACGGTTTCCGTTGTGACATCCTCAACTATTATCTCAAAGATGAAACATTGCGGGATAATCCTGTAAGCCTGTCAGCGGGCATTTATGCCGGCTTCCAGAAGCATCTGTATACCAGGGATCAGCCCGGCATGGAAGAGATTTTAAAGGAGATGCGCTCCGTGCTGGACCAATATGAGAACAGGATGATGGTAGGTGAAGTATTTGTCGCCCAGGAAGGTCCGGCCATGGCGGCAAAATGTCTGGGAAACGGAGAGGACCTGTGTCATCTTGCTTTCGAATTTTCGCTCTTATTTACCAAATGGGACGCATCGAAATTCTCCGAAGTGATTAAACAGTGGTATTCAGTGATTCCTGAAAGGGGATGGCCGTGCAACGTGCTTTCGAATCACGACCAGCCGAGGTCTATCACAAGATATGCAGCCGGCAGGCACAGCAATAAGCGGGCGAAGGTAATGGCGGCGTTCCTGCTGACCATATGGGGGACGCCGTTCCTCTACTATGGGGAAGAGATCGGCTTGAAAAACAGCAGGATCACCAGGGGCGACGTCATGGATACCATCGGGAAAATGTACTGGCCTATTGTCAAGGGCCGTGACGGCGAGAGGAACCCGATGCAGTGGAATGACGGACCCTATGCGGGGTTCTCCCCGATAAAACCCTGGCTGCCGCTGAACAGCGACTATACCGAAGTGAACGTCGAGGCACATATGAAAGACCCCTCGTCAGTTTTGAATTTCTATAGACAGTTGATCTCGCTAAGACGTGCCAGGGCGCCACTGCTGCGCGGCGGCTTCGAGCTGCTTTCATCTGATAAAGATTTAGTAGCATACCGTAGAACATATCAAAACCAGTTAGTTTATGTTATCCTGAATTTTGCCAGTGGACAGAGGAGTCACGTTAACGACTCAAATAAAAGATGGAATGTACTGCTGAGCACACATCGCAGCAGCAATAGTATCGTTGATAAGGGCAATTTCGTGGTTTATCCTTATGAAGCTTTGATCCTGGAAGAGGCGGAATCATAGGAAGGAGCACGAATAGCTAACTACAAAGCTTTAATATATCTATCTAAAAGGAATGGTACAATTATCCAGGGTAGTAACCAGGAGAAAGTAAATCTATGGATAAAGTAACATTGATGGAGGCCCGTCAGCTTGTTGCCCGGGTAGGGAAGCTTATGCTTGAGCGTAACCTTACCGACCTGGCCGGCGGGAACATCAGTATGCGCATCGAAGACAAAGTTGTGATGTCCCCCAGCTATGCCGGCACGCGTAAATTCTGGCAACTAAAGCCTGAAGAGGTGTTGGTCCTGGACCTTCAAGGTAAACTGCTGGAAGGCAACGGCAA
>CAYLRS010000130.1:0-5264 GCA_964385895.1 uncultured Dehalococcoidales bacterium | reverse complement strand
CTTCAGCCGGGACTGCGTACGGTAAACAGGGGAAAAGGCTGGGGAAACGGAATGTCGGGTAGCCCCTGGTAATATTGGTCAGGCTCCAGTCAGTGATATCCTGCGGCATATCACCACGGTTTTGAATAACTACAAATTCATCCCTTTCATAAAGCATGGGGTTACAGCAGCCAATCCTTGTGAGGGTACCGCGGTGATGGATCAGCATAATCTCCACGGCCGGTCCGGAATGCGGTAGAGAAGTATTTTCGGTATTATTAATTGCGGTATCACCTGCACCCGGAACCGGTTGTTGGTCTATCGATGGCACAGGTGACTGAGACGAAATTGGGGAAGGCGGCGTAGTATTTTCTGGAGGGAGCGGAGCGGATGGCAAGGCAGGAATGCAAGCTGTAGCCGATGTAATCAGGCAAACTGAGATTATCAACAATCCCGCGGACTTTGCGGCAATCCGTCGAATGTTTATCATATATGAGCCTCCAAAATAGAAGACATAAACGCTAACCACTACTATTCTATCAGATTCTTCGATAACTATGGCACACGGCCACGGATAAGGACGGTTCAGCAGGCCGGGAGGGCTCGGAGGGGGCATTGACAGCCGCGTGGCAAAGGGATACTATCATAACCAAAGCTAATGAAAGATGATAATTGCATGGTTGCGAATTAATATAGGGAATCCCGGTTTACTTGTTTAGCCCACTATTGTTATACTTAATAGCGATGGCGGTGTTAGAAGTATGGAATATACACCAAAAGCAATGGCGGGAAGAAGGGACAAGCTTGAGGTTGTTATCTATACACGGACCCATAAAATAGTTGGAACTGTTCACACCATGCCTGCCAGCAGGCTTGTAGATTTTATGAACTCCAAAGCGGCGGACCTCTTCATTGTCGTGACCGATGCTAACGTCTATACGCTGCCCGAAGAGAAGCTGCTTCAATCTGCTGGATTTTTTGCCATTAACAGGAAGGCTATTATGATGGTCTTCCCAAAATCGCCCGGTACTCCAATCATATCAGACGAACAAAGTAAAGAAACAGCACCTTAATTCGCCTGAGCCATAGGAGACCGGTCAATTAAATAGCTTTAACGCATATTATATCAATAATCCATCCCTGGATGCTGTTGAAATACAACTGTATTCATGTATAATAGGAATAAATACTCGAAGAATTAAAGTAGTGGCATCTCCGATACAAGCGCAAAAGAACGTAAAGAGCAGCATTTTCCAGCGCCTGCCGCGCCTGAGCACGCCCGTCTGGATTCTCATTATCCTCTGCCTTTTCCTGATTGCCATGATACCGCTGGCAACGGGCTACATGGAACAGGCTGCCCGGCAGCAAGCCCTGAAACTGCAGATCAGCCAGCTTCAATCGCTGTATGATGCGCTGAAGGCGAAAATGGCTTCCCAGACATCGCTGGCGGCCGAGATGGGAAAGTTGAAGGCTGAAGCCGAGGCGGCCAGATTACTTTACAAAAACGTCGCCGCTAACCCCGAGATTTCGCAGGCTATCATGGACCTGGCCTGGGATAACGATATAACCATTACCTCCCTGGGCGTCTCATCATCGAATAGCAAATTCCTGGGCAAAGACTATCCCGTGCTTGTTTACTCGCTCAGCCTGACCGGCCAGGTGGCGAACTTCCAGAATTTCCTCATTGCAATCGGCAAGGAATTGCCCTCCAGCCAGTTTACAGCTATCACTATCACGCCTGCTACTGTAGAGGGTGAGCTTGACACGGCGTCAATGGGCATACAGGTTTATTGCAGTAATTGAGATGGATAGTGGATTGCACCTATGCTGACCATCAATATTGAAGACAACTCGCTTAAGATCACATCAGTCAGGGGCAAGCGCGTCGCCTTTGCCGTCGAGGGCCCGCTGGAGGCCGGCTGGGTGCAAAACGGCGTGGTGATAGAGAAGGCCCGTGTCGGACAGATCATTGGCATGCTGCTGGCCGAAAACCGCATAAAGGAAAAAGAGTGCATTGCATGCGTGAGCGGCATACAATCGATTTACCGCGTAGCCTATGTGCCCAGGCTCGACCGCGCACTGCTGGCTGAGGAGGCTAAAAAGGAGATGGAGAAGGCCTTCTCGTTTCCGCTCGATTCGCTTTATACCTCCTGGACGGATATCAGGATGTCGGATGTCGAGACGGCGCTCTGCCTGGTTGGCCTGCCCTTCGATAACGTTAATTCGGTTACCGAAGTGCTTAAACTGGCCGGGTTGCAGGTCAAGTACCTGGAACTCAAACCCCTGGCGATTGCCAGGGTTATAGATGAAAAGACGGCTATCGTGCTGGATGTGCAGCCAGCCGGTTTTGACCTCATCATCATAAATGACGGGCTGCCCGAACTGATACGCAGCCTGCCATTCCCGGTTTCAACGATAAGTGATGGTGATAAGGCGGCCACTATCAAGGAGGAGATAGACAGGACCGTCAATTTCTACAACTCGGGGCACCCCCATAGCCCGCTGAATAACCAGACGTCCTGCATACTGAGCGGGTATTACCGTGAAAGACTCTCTAATATGCTGGGGTACGCGGTTAAGCCTGCCCCCGTGCTTTTGATGTATCCCCAGAGCCAGGATGAAAATATATTTACAGCTAATACCGGCCTGGCGCAGCGCACTATCAACAGGCTGACCGGGGTGGATATCAATGTGATACCGCAGGCCGCAGCGGCACAGAAGCAGGCAGCACGACGCCCCGGCTTCAACATGGTGCCCGTAGTGACGCTGGTGGTTTGCGCGGCAGCGGCTCTCGGCATGTGGGCCATTAACGCTGCGGCGGAAGGTGAAACGGTTAAGCTCCAGCTACAGATGAATGAGAAGACCGGGCTTTTGAGCGATACACAGAAGCTATACCGCGAGGGAAATGAGAAGGCTGCGAAGGAGCTTGCTGCTTATCAACTGATCGTAGATACCTACAGCCGCCCGATCAAGTACGTGGCGGAGAGCAGGGGATTTGTTAACCGGGATATCGGCGAGGTGATAGCGCCGCTGCCGGCCAGCATGTATTTAACAAATATTGCTGTGAGCGGCGGTAAAATTATGTTAGAGGGCTTGGCGCCCAGCGAAGAGATACTGCTTAACTACGCGCGTGACCTGAGGGCTAAGGGCATATTCAGTCTGGTGATGATAACCTCCGTGGATAAAAGCAGCTTCATCGAAGTCACTTTTAAGATGACTTTAACCACCATGAACTGAGCAGCACAGGCGACCGCATCAATCGATTTTACAGGGTTAGATCATGCAGATAGATGAACTTCTAAAGCTGGCGGGCGAGAGCAGGGCCTCGGACCTGCACCTCATCATGGGCGTGCCGCCCATGTTCCGCATAGACGGCGAGCTCAGGCCTGCCGAGAACCTCCCCGTCTTGCAGCGTGAGGACATCGAAGCCCTTTTCAGCGAGATTGCCAGTCCCCACCAAAAAGAAGTCTTTAAACGTGAATTGGAAGTAGATTTTGCATACTCGTTGAAAAGTGGCGGGCGCGGCAGGTGTAATGCCTGCCTGCAGCAGGGCTCGGTAAGCCTGGCTATTAGATTGCTTGCCAGGAATATACCAACCGCAGAGGAGCTGGGCTTGCCGGAGGTCGTCAAGGAGCTGATTACGCAGCCAAGGGGGCTGATACTGGTTACCGGCCCTACGGGTTCGGGTAAAAGTACTTCTATAGCAGCAATGCTCAACCACCTGAATACTACTATGAAAAGATACGTAGTGACCATAGAGGACCCGGTCGAGTATATTCATCAAAATAAAACGTGCGTTTTTTCTCAAAGGGAACTTGATAGTGATACCCATTCATTTATAAATGCTTTGAAATACGTGCTGCGGCAGGACCCGGACGTGATCCTCGTGGGTGAGATGAGAGACCTTGAAACTGCATCTGCTGTGCTTTCCGTGGCCGAAACCGGCCACCTGGTGTTATCCACCGGCCATGCCCCCAGCGCGGCCCAATCCGTGGAGAGGATAGTGGACCTGTTTCCCCCGCACGAGAGGGTGATGGCGCAATCACGGCTGGCATCCACCCTCATCGCCGTCTTCAGCCAGGTGCTGGTGCCACGCATCAGCGGCGGCAGGGTGGCGGCGGTGGAGATCATGCTGGCCAATGCCGCCGTGAAGAACCTGATACGCGAGGGCAAACCGTTCCTCATCCCCAACACCATACGCACCAGCTCCAATGTGGGGATGAAAACGCTGGACGACGCGCTGGTGGATTTATACAGGAGGGGGATAATTACGAAGGAGTATGTCTTTGCCTTCTGCCAGGATGCCAAGGATGTGAATAAGACGCTCGGGGCGGCCAACCCGGCAGGATAGTGAACATAATAAAATAGCATGGCAGCGAGCATAGTTCGTTGCCCTGCTTAAACTACTGTCTTTCTTAGGGTATGGCTGGTGTGCAGGCAGGCTTATCAGTCGTCATTGATGCTATCCCGGCGGTGATCTGATACCCGTATTTTACATTAGTCAGGAGATAAGGAGAAAGGGACCCTTTGGTGTCCTTTGCGATGGTCTCTGTCAATGAGGCGTGAGTGGGGGAATCATAGGTATAAGCGACGGACGCGGTCTGGACGTTATGCAATTCTGTTAAAGCCGCCTCGCAAGCCCCCTTCCCGATGAACTGGATAACGTTCATAACCACGACCCCGGCCAGGGTGCCCAGGATGGCGATGACTACCAGTAACTCGATCAGCGTAAAGCCCTTTTGCCCCGATTTAAAAAATTTCATTTTAAACCTCCATATTTTGTTTTTGAGCCGGGCCGTATCGACCCCCAGCCCATTTTGATTCGTACGCTATATACTATACGATATTCACGGCATTGTAAATAGAACTTTAGTAGCCTATATAATAGTACTAACGTCCCACTTTATTGCACCCCATCAGGATAGAACTACCAATAATATTGGAATATAATTGTAATCTGGTTGACGATGTTAAAAAAGTGGCGAAAGTTACAATATTAAATGATTTAAGGGAACGATGCAGCTCTTTAGCTGTGATGTCCCTGCATAAAAAGCTGGACGTTTTAAGCGAAGGCGCCTGGCTGCTGCTTATATTTTTGCTGCCCGTTTATTTTAATCCCTGGTGCTACAACCCTTTCTATTTTGTTAAGGCATTGGCGCTTGTATTCCTTGTTTCTTTACTGCTGGGCATGGTCCTGGCACAGTGGTTCCTGACACCCCAGACTATTAGAATGGGGGAATTGCCCGGTAAAATAAAAAAATCGCCATTGCAGTTTGCGGCAGTGG
>CAYLRS010000129.1:0-5279 GCA_964385895.1 uncultured Dehalococcoidales bacterium | reverse complement strand
CGGGGCCGAAGTCCTGCTCCTTGAAAAGATGGGGCGCCCCGGGAAAAAGCTCCTTATCAGCGGTAACACGCGCTGCAACCTCACCAACGCCCCAGAACTCGATGACTTCATTTCAATGTACGGTGATAACGGCAAGTTTCTTTACGGCGCCTTTCGCTGCTTCTTCCGCGCAGATTTGCTTTTACTACTGCATAAATACGGGGTGAGAACTTCGCAGGAGCCCGATGGACGGATTTTCCCTTCCTCTGGCAAGTCTAGCGACGTGGTGTTAGCACTGCAGCGTTATATGCTGGATCACGGGGCAAAAGTCTTAACGGGCAAGGCTGTCCTCGATATCGAAGTAAACGACGGCTATGTTATTTCAGTTCGTACCAGGGATGCGACCTATGATGCTGACGCGGTGGTACTGGCAACCGGAGGGGCTTCGTACCCGCAGACAGGTTCAACGGGCGATGGTTATAAACTGGCCTTCCGGTTGGGGCATTCCATCATCAAGCTGCGGCCAGCGCTGGTTCCTGTCATCGTGAAAGAAAAGGAATTGGTTAAAAAGCTGCAAGGCATCAGCTTGCGGGACGTGCGCCTGACGTCTTTCTCATGCGATGCCAGTGCCGTTGATATTAAACTGTTGCCCAAACATGATTCTGGACGAGGCATCCGGGGCAGGAAACCTCGGGAGCCCGTAATGGAAAGCCGCAGCGGCGATATCATTTTCACACACTTCGGATTAAGCGGTCCTGCTGTACTTCTAATGAGCCTTGCCATTGTTGAGGCGCTGGAGAAAGGACCGGTCAGTATAGCCATCGACCTGTTACCGGAAAAGGATCTAAGGCAATTGCGGGATGAGCTCCAAATGCACTTCGATACACACGGTGGCAAGTTCATACGCAGTATCGTGGCTGAATTCCTGCCAGCAAGAATGGTCGGACCCCTTCTGGAAAACGCTGCTATCCCAGCTGATAAGAGGGCAAACCAGGCTTCCGCCGCTGAACGGGATTTGATAGTGCACTCTATTAAATCGCTAAGATTGAATATTGCGGGCGCGTGCCCCCTGACTGAAGCCATGGTCACTGCGGGGGGCGTCAGCCTCGACGAAATTGACCCAAGGACTATGGAGTCGAGGCTGATAAAGTGCCTTTACTTCTGTGGTGAAGTCATGGATATCGATGCAGATACGGGCGGCTTTAACCTGCAGGCAGCATTTTCCACGGGCTACCTGGCGGGTGAATCAGCGGCGAGGGCCAATTGATTCAACACAAAAGATCTACGCCGAATTTTTTAAGCTCACCTGCGAGAGCGCAAAGTGGCAGGCCCATTACGTTAAAATAATCGCCCTCGATTCTTTCCACTAAAAGTGCGCCCAGTGCTTGTATGGCATATGCGCCTGCCTTGTCCAGGGGTTCGCCGCTCCGCACGTAGGTATCTATCTCATTATTAGTCAACTTGCGGAAATATACTCTGGTTACGACCGCTTTTGAAGATGTTTTTTCCGAACCCGTATCCAGAATGGCAAAGCCTGTAATGACTTCATGGCATTTACCGTTCATCAGCTTCAACATACTTCTCGCCTCGGCTTCCGTATGCGGCTTGCCCAGGATTTTTCCTTCAAGCACGCCGAAGGTGTCTGCGGCAATGATTATGCAGTCTGGATGCCTTGTTGCCGCAATCCTGGCTTTTTCCATCGATATATTTTTTGCCAGCTTTAGTGGCTCCAGGCTGCGGTCAAGGGCCTCATCAAGCTCTACAGGATCGATGGTAAATTTCAATCCTATATTCTCAAGAAGCTCCTTCCTGCGCAGAGAGGACGAGGCCAGTATGATAGGTTTCATAACCCTGACAATTTAAAGTAAAGCCCGAAGCGGTGTCAATAGCAATCAGGGCACGTAAACCACGGTGATGTATTTAGATGTCCATATCTAATAACGCGGAAAATTTGAAAAGGTTTAACAGGGACAACTAATTATTAACGGGTAATACCAACTTCAGGGTACAATTAACCGACAATATGAACCTTTTTGCCATCATAATCCTATCTGCCATCCTGCTTGAGTTCGTGCTCAACCTGGTGGCGGACATCCTGAATCTAAAGGCATTAAAGCTCGAGCCGCCTTCCACGCTCCAAGATGTTTACAAACCTGAAGCATACCGCAGATCGCAGGAGTATCTCAGAGTAAATACGCTCTTTGGATTTATCATCAGCGCCTTCAGCCTTATAGTCCTGCTGGCATTCTGGTTCACAGGCGGCTTCAACTTCCTCGACCAGGTCGTCAGGGGCTGGGGGTTCGGCAGTATAATAACCGGGCTACTCTATACAGGAATACTGTTGCTGGCTTACGGCCTGGTCGCGCTTCCTTTTAGCATATACGCTACTTTTGTCATCGAGGAGCGCTTCGGCTTCAACAGAACCACGCCGCGCATTTTCGTACTGGACAGGCTCAAAGGACTGGCATTAGCCATAATCCTGGGCACGCCCTTGATGGCCTGTGTCCTGGCCCTCTTCGAATACGCAGGCACATACGCATGGCTGTACTGCTGGGCGGCGGTTACACTGTATACCCTGGCGGTCGAGTTCATCGCGCCCACATGGATTATGCCGCTATTCAACAAGTTCATTCCAATGGAGCAGGGTGAACTCAGGGAATCCATCCTTGATTATGCCCGCTCGGTGAATTTTCCGATCCAGAATGTATTCGTGATGGACGGCTCAAAGCGCTCCAGCAAATCCAACGCCTTCTTCACTGGATTCGGGCGTAACAAGAGGATAGCGCTCTTCGACACGCTGATAGCGCAGCATAAGGTGGGAGAACTGGTAGCTGTTTTGGCGCATGAGATCGGGCACTACAAGAAAAAACACATACTGCAGAGCATAGTAATAAGCATCCTGCATTTCGGTCTCGTTTTTTTCCTATTGTCGATTTTCCTCAATAGCCCCGGCCTCTACCAGGCTTTCTACATGCAACAGCCGTCAATATATACCGGCTTGATCTTCTTCGGATTGCTCTACACGCCCATAGAGCTTATCCTTTCAATCTTATTGAATCTATTCTCGCGGAAAAACGAATACGAGGCCGACCGCTTCGCAGCCGTAACCATAGAACAACCTGTGAACCTGGCCAATGCACTGAAGAAACTTGCCGCCAACAACCTCTCCAACCTGACCCCTCACCCATATTATGTTTTCCTGCATTACTCGCATCCCTCTTTATTACAGCGCGTGGACGCCATTGAAAACTGTAAAAACAGGAGTAATTTAAATGACCCGCATATTCAACCAGCTTGACCGCATATTTCACCCGCGCAGCATCGCTTTAGTCGGCATCACTACAAGTAATCCCTTCCATTGGACCCGGACTTTCTGGGATTCTCTGCGCGAGTTCAAGTTCGAGGGGCCAATATACCCCGTCAACCCGCGCGGAGGGGAGCTTGACGGCTGTAAAGTTTACCGTTCGCTCGATGAAGTGCCGGGCGACATCGATTACGTGATAGGCACGGTTTCGGCAAAGATAGCCCCTGAGATAGTACAAAAATGTGCCGGCAAGAATGTCAGGGCAATACACTTCTGTACGGCCGGGTTCAATGAGACGGGTGAAGAGAATGTGGCCGGGCTGCAGGAAGAGCTTGCCAGGCTTGCCCGCGAGTCCGGCGTGCGCATCATAGGGCCCAACTGCATGGGTATCTATTGCCCGGAGTCGCGGCTGGCCTTCGATGTAGGCTTCGCCAAAGAAAGCGGCTCTGTGGGATTTATCAGCCAGAGCGGCGGCAATTCCGTTTACGTTGTAAGGGAGGCCGGATGGCGCGGCGTAAGGTTCAGCAAGTTGATAAGCTACGGTAATGCCTGCGATCTCGACGAGAGTGACTTCCTCGAATATATGACCGGGGACCCCAAGACAAAGATAATAGCCATATACCTTGAGGGAGTAAAAGACGGGAAAAGGTTCTTCCGCGCTATGGAGAGAGCCGCCAGCAAAAAGCCCGTTGTGCTTCTAAAGGCAGGGTACGGAGAAGCCGGGGCCAGGGCTACCGCAAGCCATACGGCATCGCTGGCGGGCAATAATGCTACCTGGGACGCTTTCTGCCGCCAGTTCAATGTGATCAATGTAAAAAACGCGGAATCCATGGTAGACATACTTGTCACCCTGACATTCTTTCCACATCCCTCGGGTAGCAACGTCATATTAATGGGGCCAGGAGGAGGAGCCAGCGTCCTGTTGACCGATGAGTTTGAGAGGCAGGGATTCAGGCTACCTCCCGTTCCTGACAGCGTAAGAAAGCAGCTGCTCCAGTTCAGCAACCTTGCCGGGAACATGCTGCGCAACCCCATTGATTACTCGCAGAACATGACCGATGCCGATACCATGGCAAGGGCCGTTAAGATACTCACGTCGTGGGATGGCGTAGATTTCTTCGTCGGGTATTTCCGCACCAGCCAGGCGCCTCCCAAATCATGGCTAGGAATGAAAGGCTGGGGTGAGGGGTTTCACAACGCATACAGCACATCGCAAAAGCCAACCGTCATGGTAATCGAACCGGCCCTGCTTCCAGATTGGCAAAAGATCATTTTCCCCATGATGCAGAGGGCAGTTGATGCCGGGATACCGATTTACTATTCATTTTCAGGGGCGCCGGAAGCACTTAAAACCGTAATCGATTACAATAAGCGCCGCAAGGCCAGGCAGCAGATTTGAAGTACCCGGCCAGGCCTTCACACAGGGCACACCGCAGTCCGATGACATCAGCATGCTGGCACTGAAGTTCCACAGCAGGCCCTGATTCTGCTTAAACGTACAGCAGGCCGCCATCCACTATAAACGTGTGCCCGGTAGTATACTTTGAAGCGTCCGATGCCAGGTAAATCATAGTGCCTACCATATCCTCCGGCTGGCCCAGGCGTCCCATCGGCACGTCATGAAGACACTCCTGCTCCCGCCCCGGGCGGGCATCGAAACTGGAGTCAAGTAATTTTGTGTGAACGAATCCCGGAGCCAGTGCATTGACCCTGATATTGCATGATGCCAGTTCCCTTGCCATGACCTTGGTGGCCATGATCACCCCCGACTTGCTGATGGCATAAACACCGTTGTCAATTTCGGGTAAAAAACCATCAATTGAAGCCACATTTATGATGCAGCCCCCGCCCTGATCCTTCATCGTCCTCGCCACAGCCTGACTGAGGAAGAAAAGGCCCTTGAGGTTCAAATTCATTACCGTATCCCATAACTTCTCCTCCGCCTCGAGGAATGAGGCGAACACGGGGCTTGTACCAGCGTTGTTGACCAGTATAT
>CAYLRS010000128.1:0-5284 GCA_964385895.1 uncultured Dehalococcoidales bacterium | reverse complement strand
GTTCATATCCTTTGGATGATTTGTCAGAAATCTTATCCGGTATAAGCCCTTTAAACCATTTAGCATAGCTAGCAAATCCGCGAGATCTATTCTTTCATCAAGGTCCATGCCGTATGCGTTGACATTCTGCCCCAGTAGTATAATCTCCCGCGTACCTCCCACCATGAGTCCAGAGACCTGGTGTAATATTTCTTGCGGAGACCGGCTCCTCTCTCTGCCACGCCTGTAGGGCACAATACAATATGAGCAAAAGTTATTGCACCCCTGGATTATGGGTATATAAGCAGAGACTTGAGTCGCGGGATATAACTCCAGTTCTTTTGGCCCGTGTATATTGTTCCTTATTGTTCGGTCGAACCAGTCAGTGAAGCAACTGTATTCTCCGGGCTTATAGAAAAGGTCAACGTGTGGAAAACGCCTGGTCAAATTTTCAATATCGGAACCAACTATACAACCCGTTACAGCTATATTCAGGTCTGGTTTCATGGATTTTATGCCCTTGAGGTATCCCAGCATACCGCTGACCTTATCTTCTGCGTGCTGACGAACCACGCATGTATTCAGGACAATTAAATCGGCATCGCGTGCAACTTTAGTCCTTTGAAAACCAAAAAATTTAAGGTGGTTTTCGATATCAGTTGATTCGGCTTTATTCATCTGGCAGCCGATTGTCCAGATGTAGTATTTCATGTCAAAATTATACGTGATATCCGACCGATTATTTTACAACAGACTTAACCTATACTTCTCAACTGATAATCACCCGCTATGGATCAACTGCTTTGAGATAGTCCTGGGAAGTGGATATTGATGGCGGAGGGAATGGGATTCGAACCCATGACCCCGGTTTCCCGAGGCAACCGCTTAGCAGGCGGCCGCACTAGACCACTATGCGATCCCTCCAGACAATGTCGGACTTGTTAAACGGCGGTATGAAATATAGCATAGTTTTAAAAAGCGTTTCAAGCAAATTAAGTATAAGAATGATTGTGTACCATATTTGACTCTGATATCATAGAACACGATTTCTTATGGAAAAATATCAAGTAAGCATAGCGGTAAAGGCCGGCTTAAAAATCCCTTTTACGCGCCCCTGGTTACGGGAAGTGGTAAAACAGGTATTAAAGGAAGCAAAATTTAAATCGCCAGTCGAGGTAAGCCTGGCGATAACGGATGACGACGAGATAAGAGAACTCAACAGACTTTACCGTGGAATTGATCAACCCACCGATGTTTTGTCATTTACCCTAACCGGGCCATTCCATATTAAAAAGGGAGATATCTTTATTACTTCAACGGGCAGCAAAGTCAGTTTAGGTGAAATTATAATATCCTATCCGATGGCGGTGGAGCAGGCACGCATCTATAAAAAACCAGTGGAACAGGAAATAATCTTGCTTATAGTCCATGGTATGCTGCATATCCTCGGATATGAGCATGAAAAGCCCGCCGAAGCCAAAAAAATGGAAACCAGAGAGAAAAATATCATCCGGCATATAAATCAAGAACTGTAAGCGAAATGAACCAGCCGATGAGAATATGGGACGATCATGTCACTCGAAAAGCTAATTCAATTGAAGACCGACATTATTATAGTTTCACAATTCTTGGTCTGACCCTGCATTTCTCTGCGATAACTATTGCCCTGATTACATCAGCAGTCCTTTTTAAATTGTCCTTATAATTTACCACCTTATAGTCGAACATCGCTAAGCTCCCAATCTCTCCTTCTGCTTTGTTTATTCGTAAATCTATGTCAGTACTGGAGTCGGCGTTCCTCTTTTTCAGTCGCTCGGTCAACTCCTTTATTGAAGGAGGCATTAGAAAGATAAATACTGCGTCAGGTATTTTCTTCTTTAACGTAGCTGCTCCCTGGACATCGACCTTCAGAATAACATCTTCGCCTTTATGCAGTGCGTTATGGATCTCTTTTTTCAAGACACCGTAGTAGTTGCCATATACCTCCGCATATTCAATAAACTCGCCCTTTTCCAAATTTTTTAAAAAATCAGCCCGTGAAAAGAAATAATAGTCAACACCATCAACCTCACCCGCACGCATTGGACGTGTTGTAGCTGTAACCACATAATGAAAACAGGCTTCAGCCTCCGTAACGCCTGCAATGGTGGCATCTTTACCTACTCCAGAGGGGCCTGATATGACAACCACCAGCGGATTCTCCCGGTGTTCTAATTTCCCGCTCTTTTTCATAGTACAAAGCCGAAGTTTAGTTTATATAACAGTATAGAATCAATCAGTTAAAAAATAAATAGCCGATGAAATGACTGCTATACTAATCTTGAATAAATAGAGGCTATTATATATACTCAATCACGAATCAGATATAAATGATCAAACAATAATCTACTGATTCAATAGTGCGAGGTTTTAATGAAGAAGAGCATCCGGGACGTCGAGGTCACAGGAAAACGGGTACTGGTAAGAGTGGATTTTAACGTTCCTCTGGATCCCAAAACCAACGATATTATGGATGACAGCCGTATTATTGCGTCGTTGCCCACCATCTGGTACCTTCTGGAGCACAAGGCAAAGATAATATTGTGCTCGCACCTTGGCAGACCGGACGGTAAGATCGTTGAATCCCTGCGCATGACACCTGTTGCCGAGCGCCTGTCTCAACTGATAAACCTGCCCATATACACGGTGTCCGATTGCGTCGGACCCAGGGTAAAACAGGCAGTAGCAAAGTTAAAAAATGGAGATATACTACTACTTGAGAACCTGCGCTTCCATCCGGAAGAGGAGGAGAACGATCCCAATTTTTCTAAAGCGCTGGCTGAACTTGCAGATATTTATGTTGATGACGCCTTCGGTACTGCGCACAGGGCACATGCCTCAACCTATGGGGTTGCCAAGTATCTTCCAGCGTATGCAGGATTGTTACTGGAAAAAGAGCTGAAAGCCCTGGGCAATTTACTGACAGATGCACAACATCCATTTGCAGCATTGCTTGGCGGCGCAAAGGTTAGTGATAAGATCAAGTTGATCAGCACTATGCTGGATAAAGTTGAAATTTTACTGATTGGTGGCGGAATGGCAGCCACGTTCCTTAAGGCGCAGAATTATAATGTCGGACTGTCAACGGTTGAAGAGGATAAAAAAGAATTAGCAAACCAGCTCATTGCCACAGCAAAGAAGAACAATGTGCAGCTAATGTTACCGCTGGATGTTATCGTGGCAGATGCTATCAACGACCAGGCCAAGCCTTTTATTGCTCCCATTTCAATGATACCGGCCAGTCGATATATCGTTGATATCGGTCCACAAACAATCGAACTCTTCACGGAAAACCTGAGAAAATGCCGCACCATTTTCTGGAACGGGCCGATGGGAGTCTATGAGATACCACAATTTTCCCGCGGCACCAGGTCCATGGCGGAGCTTCTGGCCAACCTTTCGGCCACAACAGTCGTGGGTGGCGGTTCTACAGCCGAAATAGTCTCTGAGATGCACCTGGGTTTCAAGATGACGCATATATCCACTGGAGGTGGTGCCAGCATGAGTTTCCTGGAAGGCAAGACGCTACCCGGTGTCGACGTCCTGATGGATGATAAATAAATTCCCGGGGGCTTTCCCATCAAGACAAATCCTGTATTAGTAAGGAGAACCATGAGACGACCTTTTATTGCCGGTAACTGGAAAATGAACACGAGCGTTGATGAAGCTATTAACCTGGTAAAGGAAATGGTGGGAGAGCTGGATCGGATTTATACCGTTGATAAGGTTCTGTGTCCGCCGTTTATCTCGTTACAGCCAGTTAAAGACATAATCAAAGGAACTTCAATAGAACTTGGTGCGCAGAACATTTATTTTAAAGAAAAAGGTGCATTTACCGGCGAGATCTCACCCCTGATGCTCAAAGGCCTGTGTAAATACGTAATCATCGGCCATTCGGAGCGCAGGCAATACTTTTATGAAACGGATGCCCTGGTAAATGACAAGGTCCGAGCAGCATTAACTGCAGGTCTGTTACCGATTCTGTGTATCGGTGAAAGCCCGGAGGAAAATGAGCGGGGCCGGACAGAAGAAGTACTTGAGCGCCAGTTAATAAATGCAATAAAAGACGTTGTTCCTGACAGACAATTGGTAATTGCATATGAGCCAATTTGGGCCATAGGCACAGGGAAAGCGGCTACAGGCCTGCAAGCAGGGCAGACCATCGGATTTATAAGAGAAATCCTGGCACGAACCTGGAGTCAGGAACTTGCCCAAACGGTTCGCATATTATATGGAGGCAGCGTAACAGGTTCCAATATAGCTGAATTTATTAAAGAACCATGGATAGATGGCGCACTTGTCGGCGGCGCCAGTCTTAAGGCTGTCGAATTCATCAGTATTATTAAACAGACTGCTTCGATTAAATCGGCATTATGAGATGTCTGGTCGCTATCGTTGGGCCCACTGCTGTGGGGAAAAGCAGGTCAGGTATCCAGATAGCAAAGCAATTTAATGGCGAAATCATCAATGCCGATAGCCGCCAGATATATAAACTAATGGATATCGGCACTGCCAAGCCAAGCCTTGAAGATCGCAATGTTGTACCACATCATATTGTTGACATAATCTATCCTGATCAACCTTATAGTGTGGCACTCTATCAACATTCTGCATACGAAGCGATTGAAAGCATTCAGCAACGGGGAAAGCTGCCGGTAATGGTTGGTGGAAGCGGACAGTATATTTGGTCCGTCATTGAGGGCTGGACTATACCGCAGGTGAAACCGGATAGGACGTATCGTGAATCAATGGAAGACAGGGCCAGGCTTGTTGGGTCAACTGGACTTTACAGCGAATTGGAGGGGATAGATCCGGAAGCGGCAAGGAAAATACAACCTGACAATTTAAGGCGAATAATCAGGGCACTGGAAATCTATCATCAGACGGGGGTAAAACCTTCAGAATTGCAAATAAAAAAGAGCCTGAACTACCCTGTTCTTATAATTGGTATCACTGTGGATAGACCTGAGTTATATAGCCTTATCGATACCAGGGCGGATGAGATGATTGCTGCGGGTTTCGTGGATGAGGTGAAAATGCTTCTGTCCTCCGGCTATTCGCCAGAGCTGCCGGCTATGTCAAGCATAGGATACAGGCAAATTATTGAACACATCAATGACAAGGTCAGCCTGTACGAGGCGGTACAAAAAATAAAGTATGAGACGCACCGATTTGCCAGGGGGCAATACGCCTGGTTCCGCTTACGCGACGGTAGAATAAGGTGGTTTAATATTGATGATGCTATTGGAGATAAAATAAATTATAC
>CAYLRS010000127.1:0-5296 GCA_964385895.1 uncultured Dehalococcoidales bacterium | reverse complement strand
CTGGCGCATCACCAGGGCGGCAGGGATGCAGATGAGGCCGGTTGCTATGCCGGCGATCAGAAAAGTATGCCGCCATCCCACAGATGAAATGAGGTATGTGATTAACAGTGGGATCACCGCCGTGCCCAGGCTGATGCCCATGGTGGCCGTGCCCACGGCAAGCCCCTGCCTTTTTGAGAACCACAGGGCTACCAGGGCCACCGGGATGGCGAAGGAGGCGCTTACGCTGAGCCCGATCAGCACACCGTTGAATACATACAGTTGCCAGAGGCTCTGGATCTGAGAACTCAGGATTAGACCCAGACTCAGGCACCCAGTAGCTACAGCAAGCACCCAGCGGTAGCCGTATCTGTCTGCCAGCATGCCGCAGATGGGGATGGTTGCGGCGTAAACCAGGCCGGCGATGAGGACCACCACCGATACCATGCCCCGCGTCCACCCGAAATCATGTGTGATCGGCAGGAAGAATACCCCGAAGCTGTAGTTTATACCGCAGGTTATGAATGTTATAAGGAACGTGGCAACGACTATAACCCAGCCGTATGAATTACTTTGCCCGGTGTCCTGATGGTTCAATCTATGTCCTTCATGAAAACTACCCTGTCTTTTCCTGTCCCCGAATAATCTTTTATTACTGGTCGAAGTCTCCTTTGGTGCCTCCGGTGATTTCCATTGATGTAAATCTGAATTAGCATCGATTGATATAGCCAGACAGTATATCCGATATTGAATAATCACACTAAATCGAACAATCGGTCAGTTCAAAAGCCCGATAATTATAACCCTCCTCTTTGCCACCGCGCGCTTTACCGCGCGCGGGCGCGAAGCCGTGACGCTGAGATGGCAGTAAAACCTGAATTAGAACACACAGTTGATATTGGTCGGTAACCTGTTGTATATTGAACCATAAATTTAACGCAAAATATTTTTAACACAGGGGGTATAAAGTGATGTCGCTGAGGAGACTAATTCAATTAACGTTCTGTGCGCTCGTAATCATGAGCATGCTGGCCTGCCAGGCAGCCCCGGCAGCCCCGGTATTCAAATACCAGTCGGATGGCGTCCTGCTAAAGCTGCTGGAGACTCGGCCTGCCTATCCTGCCACGAGCTTCATAGTTTTCAGCGACCCTCACATCTATGATCCCGCCCTGGGGACGACAGGCAAAGAATTCGAAGCATATATTGTAGCCGATAGGAAGCTTTTGCGCGAAAGCCCCGAGATACTGGAAGCGGCGATCGCGAATATAAAAAATGAAAATGCCGGCTTTGTACTGGTGCCGGGAGACCTGACCAAGGACGGCGAGCGTTCATCGCATGACCTGGCGGCAAGCTACCTCAGCCAGCTGGAGGCAGCCGGCAAAAAGGTATATGTGGTGCCGGGCAACCACGATATTAAAAACGGGCATTCCTATAAGTATGTGGGCGATACAAAACAACGTGTTCCCAACATAACCCCTGATGAATTCGTGAAGATTTATAATGAGTTCGGGTTCAAGGAAGCGCTATACCGAGATCCTGCCTCGCTAAGTTACGTGGCGGAACCGCAGGCTGGCCTGTGGCTGCTGGCACTGGATTCCTGCAGGTATAAAGAGAACATAGAGGATAAAGAAACCATAACGGATGGCAAGTTCAGTCCCCAGACCCTGCAGTGGATTGAAGAGATGCTGGGCAAGGCGGCCAAAGACAATAAGCCGGTCATGGTTACGATGCATCACGGCATTATGGAGCACTATGTCGGACAGCAGAAGAACTATGGCGAATATATAGTCGATGATTACCCTCAAATCTCGAAATTGTTTGCCACATACAATGCGCGGTTGGTTTTCACCGGGCATTACCATGCACAGGACATCACAGTTGCACAATATCCTGAAACCAAGAAATTTGTCTTCGATATCGAGACCGGTTCGCTGGTCACCTACCCCTGCCCTTACCGCGTGGTGAGCATAGATGCTTCCCAGCAGGCCGCTTTCAGGACCGAGCTTGTCAAATCAATAAAGTCGCACCCGCAGGATTTCCAGCAGTTTGCGCGGAATTATACATATGAGGGCATAGCCGGCATAGCTACGAAAACCATTATGGGATACAAGGTTGACCAGGCCGAGGCTGAGAAGCTGGCAAAGCAGGTTGCCAGTTCCTTCGTTGCGCATTATTCAGGCGATGAGAGCCTTCCCGCGGGCCAGGAGATGATCCAGGAGCAGGGCTTGAGTCCGATGGGCTGGCTGGTGATCCAGATGCGCAAAGACCTGATATACGGACTGTGGAAGGACCTGCCCCCGCCTGATAACAACATAACCATCGACCTGAAAACGGGAACCTGGAAGTAAACCTATTTAATCAGCAACCCTTTGATATAGAATCCCGCGTTATTTCAGCAATTCTTTTTAAGGAGCTACTATGTGGCGCAAAGGATGGCGTGAACAAATCTGGTCTAACCTCAATCAGCCGTGGGACCTGATCATAATCGGGGGAGGCATCACCGGTGCGGGTGTATTGCGTCATGCGGTAGCATCGGGCTTGAAAGCACTGCTGGTGGAGGCCAACGACTTCTCCTCCGGTACCTCGAGCCGCTCTTCCAAGCTGATACACGGCGGCCTGCGCTATATACTCAATAAGCAGTACAAGGTCACCCAGGAGTCGGTGCGTGAGAGGGAATGGATACTGCGTGAAGCTCCGCACCTGGTAGATAAGCTGGGTTTCCTGTTCCCTATCTTTGAAAGATACCATGTTGAAACCCGGAAAATCGGGATGATCATCGCCATATATGATCTCCTTGCGCCCAAATGGGACAACCAGGCCTGCAGCAGAGATAAATTGCTTAAAGCTTGTCCTTTCCTGGACAAGAACGGCCTGATAGCGGGATACCGGTATTACGATGCAGTCATGGATGACTGCCGCGTCTTGCTACGGGTCATCAGGGAGGCAGTGAGAGCAGGGGGCACCGCACTCAACTATGCGAAAGCTGAGAAACTGCTGCGGGATAATAGCGGACAGGTTTGCGGGATTGTATTGAAAGATGTGGCATCCTCCAGTGGGAAGTCGGCTGAGGTGAAGGCCAGGGTTGTGGTGAATGCTTCCGGGGCCTGGTCGGACGAGGTCCGCCGGGAACTGGGGCAGCCGGCAAAGCTGCGCAGGCTGCGCGGCAGCCACCTGATATTCCCCTATGATAAGCTTCCCATGAAACAGGCGGTAACTTTACTGCATCCCGGGGACGGCCGCGCCATGTTCGTTATACCCTGGGAAGGAACGTCTATAGTCGGCACAACCGATATAGATCACGATCCTGCCCTGGATAAAACCCATACTGAACCGTTCGCCAGCCAGGAAGAGATCGGCTATATGCTGAGCGCGGCGGCCATCCTTTTCCCGGGATTGAATCTGACTGAAAGCGATATTGTCTCATCCTTCTCCGGCCTGCGCCCCATCATCCGCGGCGGTGTGGACTCCCCGGGCAAAGAATCGAGGGCGCATGCCCTGTTCGAGGAAGATGGCTTGATCACCATCACAGGCGGCAAATATACGACCTTCCGCATCATGTCGCGGCAGACCGTAAATGCGGTCCTTTCCAGGCTCGGCAAGTCTGCAGTGCGGCGGCAGCGCATCTTCAACCGCCTGCCGGATATATCATCGAGCGGAATGGATCCTTCCACGCTGGGCTACCTGGCCGGGCGGCACGGCGATGAAACAATTGATCTCATTGCCACGGCGATGAAAGGCGAACTGGAGCATATCGACAGGCTGCCTAATGTGTGGGCTGAGCTGCGCTGGGCAGCCCGCGAGGAGGGGGTGGTGCACCTGGCTGACCTGCTGCTGCGGCGTGTGCGCATCGGCATGCTGTTACCCAACGGCGCGAAGGATATCTTGGAGCGCATCCGCAGCATCGTGCAGCCCGAGCTTGGCTGGAGCGATGAGCGCTGGCGGCAGGAGGCCGCTGCTTACCTGGATACCTGGAAAAGGTATTATAGCCCTAACCCCGGGTGAGCACAGCATAACACGGGCATTGATAATGCTTTTACCTCGATAATAATCCGCGGCTAAGAAGGAGGCCAGGATGGCAAAGAAGCAAGAATTCTATCCCCGGTGGTGCGAAGAGGAGGCCCCGCAGCGCTCGTACCGCAGCCTTTTTAAATACGGCGACCCCGGAGGTTTCAAGCACCCCAACCCGGGAATGTACAGGCTGGTGAAAGAGACCTTCGGCATGACCGACGACGACTTCAAACGGCCGAATCTCTGCGTGGAGCCCCTGGATGTCGATATCGCCCCGCGGCTGGCCCAGGAGCATATTAAAGCGCTGTCAGCAATGGCCGGGAACGAGAACGTTCTTACCGATACTTACCACCGTGTCCGGGCTTCCTACGGTGCCGCGTTGATAGATGCCCTGCGCCTGCGGCACAGGATCGTGGAGAACCTACCGGATGCGGTGCTCCGCCCGCGGAGCCGGGAAGACATAGAGAAGATAGTCCGCTACTGCGTTGAGCACAGGATTCCACTTTACGTAAGCGGCGGCAACTCCAGCGTGACCCGCGGCAAGGAAGCGGTCAAGGGCGGCATCTGCCTGGATATGAGCGCGCATATCAATAAGGTGGTCGCCTTGAATGAGGCCAACCAGACTGTAATTGTCCAGCCCGGCATAATGGGCCCGGAGCTGGAGCGCATTCTGAACAACGCGCCGCAGACACTGGGTGCTAAGAGGCGCTATACCTGCGGGCACTTCCCGCAGTCGTTCGAGCATTCCAGCGTGGGTGGCTGGGTGGTGACCAGGGGCGCCGGGCAGAATTCCACGTACTACGGCAAGATAGAGGACATGGTCATCGCGCAGGAGTACATGACTCCCATCGGCATTTTCAAGACGCAGGAATTCCCGCGCAGCGCAACAGGCCCCGATTTCGACCAGGTGATGATTGGCAGCGAGGGCACATTTGGCGTGCTGGTGAACGTCACCCTGCGCCTCTGCCGCTACACGCCGGAAAACACGCGGCGCTACAGCTACCTCTTCAAAAGCTGGGAGGATGGGCTGAACGCCTGCCGCGAGGCCATGCAGGGCGAATTCGGCTACCCCTCGGTCTTCCGCATATCGGACCCCGAGGAGACGGACGTGGCCATGCGCATGTACCACGTCCACGGTACGCCCGCCGACACGCTGTTGCGCAGGCTGGGCTATCATCCCATGCAACGCTGCCTGCTGCTGGGCACCGCCGACGGCGACCGTGATTTTACACGGCTTATCGACCGCAAAGTAAAGCAGATATGCAAAAAATATGGCGCTTTCTCGCTGACACCCTTCAAGGTGGCGCAG
>CAYLRS010000126.1:0-5312 GCA_964385895.1 uncultured Dehalococcoidales bacterium | reverse complement strand
GAAATGGCTGGGTCTGGACTGGGATGAAGGCCCTTACGTTCAATCACAAAGACTTGATCTTTACCACGGATACGCCGAGCAGCTCGTCGGTGAGGAAAAGGCTTATTATTGCTTCTGTACTGCGGAGAGGCTCGAGGCCATGCGCCAGGAACAGGTTGCCCGCAGGCAGCCGCCCGGCTATGACAGGCGCTGTAGGGAACTCGGCAAAGCCCGGGCACATGCACTAAAGTCCGAGGGCAAAGTACCCGTTGTGCGGTTTAAATCGCCTCTGGAGGGGCAGACCGCTGTCACTGACCTTATACGTGGGGAAGTGGTTTTTGATAACAAAACGCTGGACGACTTCGTCCTTTTGAAGTCGGATGGCTATCCAACTTACCATCTTGCCAATATAGTTGACGATCATCATATGAATGTCTCGCACGTGCTCAGAGCTGAGGAATGGCTGTCAAGCACGCCCAGACATGTACTTTTGTACCGCGCCTTTGACTGGCAGCCTCCGCAGTTCGCCCATCTCCCTATGATTTTAGGCCCGGACAAGTCCAAACTGAGCAAGCGGCACGGGGCGACGGCAATCAACGAATACCGCGAACAGGGGTATCTTCCCGAGGCGATGGTCAATTTCCTCGCCCTGCTAGGCTGGTCGCTAGATGATAAAACCGAGATCATGACTTACGATAAGATAATTAAAAATTTCGCAATTGAGCGCGTGAGTAAGACTGCAGCAATTTTCAATATTAATAAGCTGGAATGGATGAACGGTGTTTATATACGCGCTCTCAGTGCGACTGAGTTTGCAGCGAGGAGCCTGCCGTTTGTTGAGCAGGGTCTGCCCCCTGAAGTGAAACACCCCATAGATGCCGGTTACCTTGCACGTATAGCACCGCTGGTGCAGGAGAGAGCCAAGACCCTGGCTGAAGTACCTCAACTGGTGGACTTTTTCTTTGTGGATGACCTCGAATATGACAATGCCATATTGCAGGGCAAGCTGGGAAAGGACCAGGCTGTGCTGGCGCTCCAGAAAACCACAGAGTCCCTGCAAAAAATGGAAGGCTGGAAGACTGAGCATCTGGAGAACATTATCAGGCCTCTAACTGAGAAACTCGGCCTGAAGACGGGTCCTTATTTCGGCGTTTTACGTGTGGCTGTTACAGGTCGGACTGCCTCGCCTCCGTTGTTCCAGACCATGGAGGTGCTGGGCAAGGAGAGGAGCATAGTGCGCTTGAAGGCAGCTTTAGATAAATTAAATACATAAAAATATGAAAGGGCATGTTAATTGCTTCAAAAACAGAATAACCAACTCGATCTCGACTTCCTATTCCATCCAAAATCCATAGCTGTGGTCGGCGTTTCTGCCGATGGGAATATCAGCTTTAATGCAGGCGCTCTTTTTGTGAAGCAATTAATTGATTTTGGCTACCCCGGTGTTTTATATCCGGTTGGAACTAGAGGTGGCGAAGTACTGGGCCTCAGGGTACACACCAGCATTAAAGAAATACCTGGCTACATAGATTATGTTATCGCTGCTATACCGAATAAATATACCCCACAACTGGTAGAGGATTGCGGGCAAAAAGAAGTCAAGGCCATACAATTCTTCACATCGGGATTCGGTGAGATAGAGGACAAGGTCGGCGAAGAGCTACAAAAAGAACTGCTGCAAATTGCTCGAAAATATAACATGCGGATCATTGGTCCCAACTGCATGGGAATTTATTGCCCTGCTTCCAAACTGGCCTTTGGGCGTGAGTTTTCACCGCAGGTGGGGACAGTTGGCTATCTTGCGCAGAGTGGAGGGCAATGCATTTTGGGTATCAGGGAAGCCAACAGGCGCGCTATCCATTTCAGCAAGGTGGTCAGCTACGGCAACGCCGCCGATATCAACGAGTGCGATCTTATCGAATATTTCACCAATGATCCCGAGACGACCATTATCACTGCGTATATTGAGGGGACTAATGACGGACGACGTCTTTTCAGGGTGTTAAAAGCGGCGACCCGGAAGAAGCCCGTTATCGTGTTCAAATGTGCTGCAACTGAGGGTGGTACCCATGCGGCTCTATCCCATACCAGCGCTATTGCAGGATCAAGCATGACCTGGGATTACCTGCTGCGCCAGGCAGGGGTAATACGTGTATACAGTGTGAAGGAAATATTTGATGCTGTTACTCTATTGCAACGTTGTCCCGAGCCCAGGAGTTTAAATGCGCTTGTCATCGGGCATGGTGGCGGTTCCTGTGTGCAGGCTTCCGATGATGCCTGCAGGGCAGGGCTTAAAATGCCTTTGCTCCCGCCCGAACTGAGGAAAACTCTGATGGATGTATACGGGACGGACGCTGGCAATATTTTTAAAAATCCACTGGATATTAACCCTTTCTGGGGCCTGGAACGATCCAGGAGGGCTTTCAATGCTGTATCTAAGTGGGACCAGGTAGATATGATTTTACTTCATGCTACACCTGAACAGGATCCATTTGTACGGCGGGACTTCCAATTTAAAGCGCAAATTGATACTCTCATCGAGTGGGCAAAACTTTCACCAAAACCTGTTGTGGCTGCGCTGAATGTTAACACGATGCCGGGTGACGACGGTCTTCCCGAGCAATCTTTTAACAGGATCATAGAGGCGGGAATAGCTGCTTTCCCTTCCGTTGAACGCGCTGCAACTGCTGTTTACAGGGTCTACCGGTACTACCAGTGGCTGAGAAAACACGCCAGCATCTGATTTAACGGTTCTTACAGAAGTTTGCTAATTTCATTAAAACCTCCTCTCTCATTCATAATAAATTCACAATAGCCCGATACAATTGCTAAACAAGATATTAAAAGAGAAAGGGGGTAAATTCGCTTGAATAACTGGCTCAAAGTTGGTGTCCCCGTTTTAATAGCTGTATTGCTTATCGTTGCTGCCGTAAGTATTACGTTCGCAGTTACTAAAGACAATACTGTAAAGCAGCTGGCCTCAGCACCATATACGCCTCAGAAGACCGGTGATATACAACTGGCACAAGGTGGATTGTGTCCTAATTGCCCGGGATATGGGCAGGGTGGTACGACTGGTGACCAGGGAACAGCGAATGGCCCAGGTTATGGATACAATGGCGGCGTATATCAGGGCAGTTGCCATGGGACTTATTACCAGGGCAACAGCACGACCAGTGGCTACGGAGGTGGTTGCTGCCGGGGTAGGTAACACATTATAGACAAAATAATCCTTATATGTATATCCATTCCTCCTGCTAAAGGGACGAAGCGACCTCTTCGTCCCTTTATGTTATGTGTGCTAAAATCGAAGCAGGGATAAATTAAGCAGATGACACGCCGGAAGATACTGGTAGTTGATGACGAGCCGAAGGTATGCGACCTTATAAAAGCCTACCTTGAGAAAGATGGCTACGACGTCGTTATCTTAAGTGACGGTAAAAGCGCAGTAGAAAAGGCCCATAGCCAGAAACCCGACCTTATTGTCCTCGACCTTAATCTGCCGGAGATGGATGGGATTGAAGCCTTCCGTACGATACGAACGTTTTCTGATGTACCGGTGATCATGGTGACGGCACGCGATGATGAGGTGGACAAGATAGTCGGCCTGCAGCTGGGAGCTGATGATTACGTGACCAAACCGTTCAGTCCCAGGGAGCTTGCCGCAAGGGTGGGTGCCGTTTTACGCAGGTATTCAGAAGGGCCGAAAGCAGCTACCAAAATAGTAGCCGGTGATTTATTGATCGACTTCGAAAGGCACGAGGCTAAATACAGGGGCGAACAAGTCGGCCTTACTGCGGCAGAGTTCAAGCTCCTGACCGTCATGGCTCGAAACCCCGGACGCGTATTCACCCGTCTTCAACTAATGGATTCCGCTTTTGGAGAGACCTATGAAGGATACGACCGTACCATAGACGCTCACATCAAGAATATCCGGCAGAAATTTACAAAAATTGCCGGTGAGGCAGAAAACCCGATTGTTACAGTGAGGGGAGTTGGCTACAAGCTGGAATACAAGCATGAATAGTTTATCCATAAAACTTAGCCTGCTGTTTGTGGGCTTGGCACTTCTGAGTATCGGTATAGTGGCCGTCTGGGTAAACCAGTCGGTGAATGCTAATTTCACCAGCTATTGCCAGCGACACGACGCCACATGTATGTGCCGGGATCCTAATACGGGTGTGATGGGTATGGGACAGTCCGAGCAGGCATTCCTTGAAGACTTCCAGAGATCACTGGGGATAGCGGCTTTTGTAGCTATTGCAATTGCAGTTGCACTGGGATTTATAGTGAGTAATCTTATCACCAGGCCTATGCGGCAGCTTGCGGACTCAGCTCAGAGAATTGCAGCAGGAGATCTGACCCAGAGGGTCAGGCACAAGAGCGATGACGAGGTGGGAGAAGTATCCAATGCTTTCAATTCTATGGCTGAACAGCTTGAGAAAAAAGAGAAGAGCCGCAAGCAGTTGCTGGCAGATGTGGCTCATGAGCTGCGCAATCCACTCAGCATCGTGCAGGGCAACCTTGAGGCCTGGCTGGATGGTGTGATCACTCCTACACCCGAGCAAATAGCATCCGTATATGATGAGACGGTGCTGTTGAACAGGCTGATAACTGATCTCAGGGAGCTTTCGCTGGCTGAGGCAGGGCAGCTGAAGCTGCATCAGGAGCCTGGCGATATCGGCGAGCTTATCAATGCCGAGATAACCGGGTTCCAGGCTCGTTGCCAGGAAAAGCAGGTCTCATTGAGTGCAGAGTTAGACGAAAATCTACCGGAAGTCAATATAGACCGTGACCGCATACGCCAGGTTTTACATAATCTTCTGGAGAACGCTCTTCACTATACACCTTCCAACAGCTCCATTAAAGTGAAAGCCAGGATGGATAAGGATCAACAGGTACGTGTCGCAGTGGCTGATTCGGGTAGTGGCATTGACCCGGCTGACCTGCCATACATCTTTGACCATTTTTACAAAGCTGATAAATCGAGGCAACGTGGTTACGGCAGCGCCGGAATAGGCCTGGCGCTGGTTCGGCGTTTCGTAGAATTACATGGTGGAAAGGTGTGGGTGGATAGCCAGGTTGAGAAGGGAAGCACGTTCTATTTTACAGTACCCATTGAGAAATAAGCATATCGTAGAAGTATAACTTAAGTAGTATCTATCTCTGCTGTCCTATCCCGGGCAAAAACATAGGGACCCTTTTCTTATAGTCTAGATATGCTCCGCCGAATTTGAGCTCCAGCTCTTTTTCCTCGATTTTCTTTGCATAAATACAGAAAACCAGTATGAACAGGGGAGTGTAAAATATTGTTAGCGCTAGTGAACCCCCCA
>CAYLRS010000125.1:0-5343 GCA_964385895.1 uncultured Dehalococcoidales bacterium | reverse complement strand
CCTGTATAAAATTGCACATGCCTTCAATGATGAGTTCTACGAAGGTTTGCAGCCTTCCAGGCACCAGCTTCATTTTTCGCGTTGCAGCGAATAAGAGGAGGAAGAGGACCAGGATGGTAATCCACGATGAAAGCAACGTGTTGGTTATTTTGAATTCGCCTATGTGAAATACGGCTTCAGAGGGTAACTGAACATGGGGCTTGCTTAATTGTAGAGATGGTGGAACCTGAATGTTAAGTAGTTTGCTTCCGAGGGGGCCTAGGACAAATCCGGTTAAGAAAAGTGCGAGAAAGAATATGCCGAGGATCACCACCAAACGGCTGGAGCAACCGAGTTTATTCACTGTCATGCTCCTTCATTAGTTCTTTTTTGTCCCGTTGTCTTTCTGTTCAGCTAAAAATTGTTTAAACATGCGATAAAGGCCATACGCCGCTAATATCGTTCCAAGCACAAATCCTATTAAAGTATATAGTGGCCGGCTATTGAATCTATCAGGATTATCCAGCCACACGCCAAGACCTGTTGGTAAGATAATGCTAAGGGCTACATACCAACCGACATTAAAAAGAAACCAGAGCCCTCGTAAAATTTGCCTTTTTTCTGGTTTCTCTTCCTTGTCTTGCTTAAGCTGAGGCATTATAACAAGTCCAGTTTTTATTCGTCAACAAACTTTATATTGATTTTTCGATTTCATTTTGTACGCCTTAGTAATTACGGATTTTAAACAATGGAAGTGTTTACAATTGTAAAGTCGCGCAGAGTTGAATTTAGTCCACTAATTCAGAAATCAGGACTTCTTTTTACCGAAATCGTCGAGATCGAGCGTGTTAATGAAGTCGTAGAAGGCCAGTTTCTTAAGTTCCTTCTCGTCCAGTTTTTGCTGGGGTGATGTACTGCCTTCGCCCGGCTTTGCCTGAGGCGCGACCTTGCCCGTTTCCTCATCCAGATTAATCCCTGCTTTATCGAGGACGGTTTCCTCAACGTAAATAGGTGCTTTTATCCTTACAGCAAGCGCTATCGCGTCGCTGGGACGTGAATCCAGTTTCATTCTGATAAGAAGCCAGCGCTTGTTCAGATCATCAAAGCACAATTCATACATCCACCCTTCTCCGCCATCTATTTCCAGGTAATGTTTTTTACCCTCATACCATTTGTGTGCTACTGTCGAATTGAATTCTCTACCCTGCCAGTGGATATATAACTTTGTGCCCGCTTCATAATCTCTTATGGGGGTGCGGCTAGCCTGGGGTTCCAATTCTATAACCTGTGGGCCCTCTTTGAATTCGAAAACAATCTGCGCATAAAAGGTGTCTGAACGCAAATCATTTACAACGATTTTGCTTATAGCTGTGCCAGATAAAGATTCGATGACAAAGAGGGTATGCTTGAGCAAATCATGGGTCATGGGCCTGGCGATGTCCTGGTTCTGGAGCTTGATAGAAATCGCGGTAGCTTCAGCTTCGCCAATCCAAATTGGGAGATAGCGGTCAGCTAATTTTTCTTTCAGAAGAACTACGTGTGAATAATTCACCAAGCTGACCCGGATGCTATCAATAAGCATTTCTTTCATGGGAGATCCTCCTGAGTAACAGCGGGGCTCAAAAGTGATTGTAGCCCAAGAGCTTGGGGGTGTCAATTTGCGCCACTTTGAATATGTTCATTTTGTAAAGTCGATATTTCATTTTAGCATCGCAATTTTCGCTGTAAGCCTGTAATGATAATTTGTTTACCGTAATACATTTATTTACAATATAACGGATTGATTTTGAGGATGCGGAACATTGAAAGCATTAGTACAGCGCGTAGTTGAGGCGTCTGTTACAGTGGATGAAAGGATAACCGGTAAAATTGGAAAAGGATTTGTCGTACTGCTGGGCGTTGCCTCAGATGACACTGAAAGGGACGCGGATTACCTGGCAGATAAATTGGCCAACCTGCGCGTTTTCAGCGACGATGAAAGCAAATTAAACCTGTCGCCGCTTCAAGTCAATGCGGAAATCCTCGTTATCAGCCAGTTTACGCTGTTTGCCGATATCAGGAAGGGGAGACGGCCCAGTTTCACCTTTGCCGCGCCTCCTGAGAAAGCTGAAGCCCTTTACAACTATTTCGTAAAGCGTATCGCTGAGTACGGGTTGAAAGTGGAGACGGGGAAATTTGGCGCGCATATGCTGGTGAAGATATTTAATGATGGCCCCGTAACCATATTGCTTGACAGCAAAGAAAAACTCGCCTGATCTACAATCGGTGGCAATTGCAATCATTTGCAGTTGCATCTGTTCTGTGCAATAATATTTACAATGAGTTGCACACAGGTATTGCTGAAAAAAGGTTATCGGCTTACTCCCCAGCGTATGATGGTAGTTGAGGCGCTACACAGCAAGGAAAGTCATATCAGCGCCGAAGAGATATTTGAACAGCTCAAAGCCAAGTACCCGTATGCTAATCTCTCCACGGTCTACCGGACGCTGGAGCTATTGAAAGAGCTCGGCCTGGCCGCCGAGATAGATATCGGCGACGGCTTGCTGCGCTATCATGCCATCGAAAACGGCAGGCATCACCACCTTGTATGTAACAAATGCGGGAAGATGATCGAACTGTCTGAATCCGAGTTTTTCCCATTAGAGAAATCTATCATGAAAAACCAGGGTTTCAAAGCAGATTTAACCCATTTAGCTATCTTCGGCCTTTGCTCCAGTTGTCAAGAGTGAGTTGATCTAACATAAGAGGAGCCCATGCATATACCTGATGGATTCATTAGTATACCGGTAGCGGTCACAACGGGGATTATCGCGGCTGGCGCAATAGCGTATGGGGTAAAAGCTACGAGTAAAAAGATGGGCGATAAGCAGGTGCCTATGATGGGCGTACTTGCGGCCTTCATCTTCGCAGCACAGATGCTCAATTTCCCTGTTGCTGGGGGCACATCCGGGCATTTTGTGGGAGCTGTGCTGGCAGCAATATTACTGGGGCCGTGGTCAGCATTGTTAATAATGAGCAGTGTTTTGATCGTCCAGTGCCTCGTTTTCCAGGACGGCGGACTACTTGCGCTGGGCGCGAATATATTTAATATGGGAGTGATTTCTATTTTCACCAGCTATTACATATACAAAGGTATTTATGGCTTATCCAGGAAAAGCAAGGTCGGACGTTTGGCTGGTGCAGGTGTTGCGGCCTGGTTCTCAGTGGTCATCGCTGCCACGGCTTGCGCAATTGAACTGGCTATATCTGGTACATCGCCCATGGAAGTGGCTGTGCCAGCCATGGCGGGTATTCACGCGATAATCGGCGTCGCTGAAGGCGCGATCACAGTAGCTGTGCTGGGACTAATTATGGCAACACGTGCGGACCTTTTGGAACTGAAGGTTGCCTAGAGGAGGGTTAGTATAGCCATGAAAATCAAATGGTGGCAAATTGCCCTGCTGATTATAATAGTTTTGGCCGTATTATCACCCATAGCTTCTACATACCCCGATGGCCTAGAAAGGATAGCCGAGGGTAAGGGTTTTGCTGATAAGGCTCACGAGTCGCTATTTGTAGTTATACCGGATTATTCATTTCCGGGCATTCAGAACGAGACTGTTTCTACAATCGTTGCAGGGCTTGCAGGTACACTGATTCTTTTCGGTATAGGGTACTGCCTGGCAGTATTATTGAAGTCAAAATCCAAACATGAAGCATAGTTTTATTGACGAATATAGCGGCCTGGATAGCTTCGTACATCGCCTTGATCCTCGCACTAAGCTGCTGGCCTGCCTGGCCTTTATAGTCGCGGTCGTTCTCACGCCAGCGGGCAACTCGAAGATCTTTGGATTCTACTTTGTATTGATCGTCGTGTTAATATTATTATCAAGGTTACCGCTTATATATGTTTTGAAGCGATCCCTGGTCATTTTCCCCTTCGTATTGATGGTGGCTATATTCATCCCTTTCTTTAAACAGGGCCAGGTTGCGGGTAGCTATAATATAGGTGCCTGGCAGATATCGGTTACATACGATGGACTTTTTATCCTGGCAAATTTGATTATTAAGTCGTGGCTCTCCATTTTGAGTTTGATACTGCTTTCTTCTTCGACCAAGCTGGCTGACTTGCTTGAAGGCTTAAAGCGACTGGGGGTGCCACACATATTTGTCATGATAATCTCCTTCATGTACCGCTATATATTCGTGCTCGCTGACCAGGTAATGCGCATGAAGCAGGCGCATGATAGCCGTTACTTCGGTGGGAACTATTGGCATGAATTCAAAATACTTGGCAACATGATCGGCACGCTTTTTCTGCGCAGTTATGAGCGTGGGGAGCGGGTATATCTGGCAATGCTGGCAAGGGGTTACAACGGCGAGGTGCCTGCAATAAAAAGGCTTCATTACCGCCCGGTGGATGCTTACTTCGGTATTGCCATATTTATGTTACTGGTTTCTCCACCCATTATCTTGTGGTGATTTTATGACCATAGAAAATGCTGTTGAAATTAGAAACCTTTCGTATAACTACCCTGATGGGCAGTGGGGTCTGCGGGACATAAACCTGACCGTAAGTGCGGGCGAGGTGGTGGCAATAATCGGCCCCAACGGCGCGGGTAAATCGACGCTGCTACTACATTTAAACGGCATCCTTCGCAGTAAGTCGGAGCTGAAAATCTGCGGGCTACCTGTTGAGGATAAAAATATCAAGGAGATACGAAAAAAGGTAGGCATGATCTTCCAGGATCCTGAGGATCAGCTCTTCTCGCTCAACGTATTCGAGGATGTGGCATTCGGACCTGTGAACATGGGATACGAGGAGAAAGAAGTGGGCAGGCGTGTGGCCCTGGCTTTGCGGTGCGTGGGGATGGAGGGTTATGCAAAGCGGTCGTCTCACCACCTTAGCATCGGGGAAAAGAAACGCATCGCCATTGCCACTGTTTTGTCACTGGACCCCGAGCTTCTTGCACTCGATGAGCCGACAAGCAGCCTCGATCCAAGGGGCAAGGGGTACCTGATTGAGCTATTACGTGGAGTGAGTATAACGCGAATAATCGCATCACATGACCTTGAACTGGTACAACATCTTTGTCACAGAACTATATTGCTGGATGAGGGACGCATAGTGGCCGATCGCAGCACCGGGGAGGTGCTGGGTGATACTGATCTTATGCGTGCACATGGGCTGGCCAGGGCTAATTAAATCTCCAGTTCCAGGCTGATATCCAATGCCCTGGCTGAATGGGTCAGTGCTCCGATGGATATCCAGTCCACGCCAGTCTCGGCTATAGACCTCACGTTATCCAGGTTCACACCTCCGGATGCTTCCACGATTGCCCTGTGGTTTATCAACTTAGCAGCACGACGCATCTCATCGAGATT
>CAYLRS010000124.1:0-5352 GCA_964385895.1 uncultured Dehalococcoidales bacterium | reverse complement strand
GGTCGCGCTCGAGGTTGGTGGCGTTAATCACATTGATAATGATGTCGCCGCTTTCCAGCATGCGCAGCGCCACATCGCTGGCTTTCCCATGGTTTTCCAGTGAGTAGATGCCCGGCACGTCGATTACATCTGCCTTGCTGTCCCCCACCATCATGTGGCCGGTGGTGTAACCGATGCTCGTGCCAGGATAGTTGGAGGAAATAACGTTAGAGCCGGTGAGACGCGAGAAGAGTACGCTTTTCCCGGCGCCGGGGTTACCGGCAAGCAGGATTTTCATTGCCAGACCCGTCAGGGATCACCATTATTTTATTGGCGATACCACGGCCAAGTGCCATCTGTATATTATCAACCCTTACCGTGACCGGGCCGCGCAGGTACATGGAACAGAAACGGGTGATGCGCTTTCCAGGCCTGATTCCCATTGACGTCAAACGGTCTGCAAGCCCTGCGCCCCCGGTTATCTCGGCCACAGTTGCCTCCTGCCCGTCTCTCATCTCGGTCAGGGCGATTTTCCCCGGTTCATGCGTCATTTCTGGCATCTCCGGCAATAGCCGGTCATATTTATTTCCGTGGTTAAAATTTTAAAACCCCTGGCTTCAGAGATGTTTTTCTTGATCTGTCTTGCCAGGGGATACTCGAATTCAATTACAAGCCCGCAATTCTGACATACCAGGTGGTAGTGCTCGGCAGACTGCTTCGTTTCATAATGATGATGATCCTGGCCGAAATGTACTTCATCGACCAAGCCCAGCTCCTTGAACTTGTGGAGCGTTCGGTAAACGGTGGAAAGGCTGATACGGGGCTTCTTTTGCCGTGCATTCCTGTAGATTTCATCAGCGTCCAGATGCCCACCAGCCTCTCTGATGATGTTAAAGATCAGGGCGCGCTGACTGGTCAACCTTGTAACATGCCCTCCCAGTTTTTCTGGAGTCGAAATTGTATTCATGATATTTGTTTTGCTAATGCAAACCGTTTGCAGTAATTTTAGCTCGCTGAAATGGTTTTGTCAAAGTAGCTGGTGAGAATGAGGCAGGATAATTGAAGATTTAATGGTATCTGGCGGATAGCCTTTCCAATATAGTACGTGCCTTTTTAGCTGCCCGACCGCGGTGGCTGATCTCGTTTTTAAGCTCGGGGGGTAATTCCGCTATGGTCTTACCATATTCGGGAACGTAAAAGACGGGGTCGTAGCCAAAACCGTTCACCCCTCTGGGTTCGAGAGCGATGTAACCCTTGCACTCGCCGTCCGCCAGTTCAACGTTACCATGGGGGTCTGCAATGGCTATGACGCACCTGAACCTGGCTTGACGTTTCTCCCACGGTATATCCTTGAGCTTATTGAGGAGGAAATTGACCCTAGCGCTATCACTGGCGCCTTCGCCGGCATACCGGGAGGAGCGCACGCCCGGTTCGCCGCCGAGTGCGTCCACTTCCAGCCCCGAATCATCTGCTAAAGTAAGAAGCCCGCTCAGGGTCGCATAGAAAACGGCCTTGGAGCGGGCATTCTCTTCGAAGGTAGAGTAATTTTCTTCGGCTTCCCGGCTGATGCCGGCCTGATCGAGCGTGACTGGCTCAAAATCAAGCCCCTGCAGGAGCGAGCGGTATTCCGCGGCTTTACCCCGGTTGGTTGTCGCCAGGAGCAGCTTGCGCATGAATTACCGTTTCAGATTTTCTGGAACCTGCCCTTGAGCTTCTTCATGATCTGGGGCATGGTGGTGTATTCCATCTCCTCCAGCGGCAGGCGATGCGGCTCGAAGGGACCGTGCCGTCTGAGCATGTCAGCTATATTAAGCGCTTCCTGTCTGGCATTATTAAAGGCCGGGTCGTCGAACATGTCAACGGGCCCCACCAGCCTTCCCTCGGCGAGCTGGAAACCTGCGGCTATGACCCTGGGCGGGCCATCAAACCGTGTAGGGGTACTTTCCCGGACAGCCACTGCCATCAGCGGGCCGTGGTGCGAGCCGCGCATCCATCCTTCTACTATATGCGGATGGGCAAATGGTTCGAGCACCTCGCCGACCGCGGGGAAAATACCCTGCGCCCGCACGATGCAGACGGGGTCGTCCTTGCCAACGTAGCGCCCGGCCAGAAGGGAAAGCTTCTGGGTGGAGGAACTGGCGCCTATCTCCCCCGTCTCACGGGAGTAAACTGCCTTGACCGAATAGCGTGCCGGCGCCCCGATGAAAACCAGCATATCATACATCTCTTCAGGGCAGTTGAACATTATCTTTTTGCTCTCTTTTACATCGTGTACTTCGAATTTAAAGCCCTTGTGCATGTTGGATGAGATGACCAGTCCGATGGTGTTGAAAGGGTCGCAGAACATGGAATACAGCGGCAGGTTCCAGGCGCCTGACGCCGTCTTGTCGGCCATGAATACTACCACGGGCTCGGCTTCCCTCTCATCGATTTCCATCTCCGCCACACCGGGGCCCTGACCCTTGACGTTGCCCGAGAAGGCATCTGAGAGAAGGTCCTGTCCCGCCCCGTGCAATTTTAATTTTTTAGCAATCTTAGTGCAGCTCTGGAACGCGTTCCACGCTAGCTCATGGACCTTGTAGTTGTCCACGCCGTGCTTATGTGTCATGATGAACTGCAGGTCGTCCCCGCAGCGGGTGACGTGGTAATCTATGAGGAGCCCGGATTTCCTGGCCTTTGCCATGCATGCCTCACCTTCTGCAATTAATTCGGGGTGCATGCCGCAGTGGCCCACCCAACCGCCGATATCTGCCTTGATCACGCTTAATGTTACTTTCATTTGGCCTCCTTAGAGTTATTTATTATATGGCCGGAAAGGAACTGGCCAGTACAACGTGATAGGCTATTTAAGATGAAAATTGTGTAAGGATACCCTATCAGAGATAGTTTAAGAAGGTATATCCTTGAGTTCACACCGAAGACTCAGTTTAACAAAATGTTTAAACCGATGTCAAAGTGATTGGCGCAGGCCGAGCCGTTTGCACTGTAATATATGAATAATTTGATCTGCCAGTTACCTAACCATGTGCAAGTCGCGCTCTTTTTGAGTAACCTTCGGCAATCTTGCGGAAATGAAAACCATAAATTGCACAGGATATGGATGTTGCAAACAATCTCGGGCGTTTAAATATAGTCCATGTCAGCAGCTTCCAGAAATCCCTCCTGCCCTTCTCCATGACACCCAAAACCCATAAAGATCTACCAAGCGCCCTGAGATTTCCCATGGTCAGCCTGTAACTCTTTTTAGGCTGTGGCCGGTATTCCTTGAGAAACGTCTTTACCCGCTCGTAATATTGCTTAGGGGCATAGATTGTGTTCACAACCTTTTTATACCCATCTACAAGCGTATTGAAATTCATCTTCGGTATAAAATTAATGGAAACATCAGTGTTATTACCGGTAAAACTGCCAATAAGCCGGTTCTCTTTTTTCAAACGGTTATACAGCCTGGTTCCCACAGGAGCATTCAGCAGGCCAACCATAGCTGTGACTATTCCACTCTTCTGAATAAATGTGATAATCTCCTGGAAAATCGTGTGGGGATCACTATCGAAACCGAGTATGAATCCGCCCTGCACTTCCAGTCCGTAGTTCTGCAGTTTTTTTATTGCAGGTATCATATCGCCGCTCTTATTCTGGGATTTACCGCATTCAGTGAGGCTGTCTGCGTTGGGACTTTCAATGCCGATGAAGACCATATTGAAGTTTGCTTTGACCATTAATTTAATAAGCTCATCATCGTCTGCCAGGTTGATTGACGTCTGGGTAAAGAAAGAAAATGGGTATGACTTTTTCTTCATCCAGTCGATAATTGTGGGCAGGATTTCCGACTTCAGCTTTCTTTTGTTCCCGATAAAGTTATCATCTACGATAAAAACGCTGCCCCTCCAGCCCTTGTTATATATAATATCCAGCTCGTGCAGCACCTGTTCCTTGCTCTTGGTTCTGGGCATATGGCCATTTAGCACGACGATATCGCAGAACTCGCAATCAAACGGGCAGCCGCGGGAGTATTGGAGGGCCATGGAGGAATATTTTTTCACATCGATCAGATCCCACAGCGGCGCAGGCGTCGATTGAATATCGGCCCAGCCATCTGACCTGTAAATATGCTTTGCGCATCCTTTATCCAGATCGGCCAGAAAAAGCGGTAAGGTTACTTCAGCCTCATCGAGTACAAGATGATTCACGCAGGTGAACTCCTGGTACTGCGTGGTGAAAAGCGGGCCCCCGGCCACGACCGTGGCGCCCAATTTCTTAAACCGTTTTATTACGCTCTTAGCCGAGTCTTTCTGCACGACCATGGCGCTGATAAAGACAAGGTCAGCCCATTTGATATCGCGGTCATGCAGTTTTGTAGTGTTCAGATCGATGAGCTTCAGCTGGAAGTCTTTCGGCAGCATTGCTGCAACGGTCAACAATCCGAGCGGCGGGAAGGCAGCCCGCTTGGAAATAAATTTCAGTGCATGTTTGAATCCCCAGAAAGTTTCCGGATACTCCGGGTAGACAAGAAGTATTTTCATATTATCAACCTCACGTAGGGGATTAACAGTACTACGCAAATATGTGAAAGTCAATTATCGTTAATTTAAAATCTGAAAGCGTGTGTTTTACCGGTAGCCCACCGTGCTATAATTGGCATAGGGGGTAGTGCGTTTATGCGGGAGGCCCTGCTATACGAGAAATTGCCCGAACGACGCGTCCGCTGCAACGTTTGCCAGTGGCGCTGCGTGATCAACCCGGGCAAATCAGGCGTGTGTCGCGTAAGGCGTAATGACGATGGGCGGTTGTATCTGCTGAACTACGCCAGAGTCTCCTCGGTTGCCGCCGACCCCATTGAAAAGAAGCCGCTTTTCCATTTCTTCCCCGGCAGCATGGTACTCTCATTCGGAACCATAGGGTGCAACTTCCACTGCGTACACTGCCAGAACTGGGAAATAGCCTGCGTGGAAGAGCCGGCATCCTTTGAAAGGACACTGCGGGAGATCTCCCCGCAGGAGGCAGTGCGCATGGCGAAAAAGAGTCAATGCGCCGGCATATCGTGGACCTATAATGAGCCTGCTATCTGGTTTGAGTACACACTTGATTCAGCAAAGCTGGCTCGCGAGAACGGGCTGTACACGGTTTACGTGACCAACGGTTACATGACCCCCGAGGCATTGGACATGATCGGGCCATACCTGGATGCATGGCGCGTTGACGTCAAAGGGTTTTCTGATAAGCTCTACCGCGACCTGGCAAAAATAAGGAAGTGGCGCGGGATACTCGAGGTAGCCGAGCGCGCCAGGCATAAGTGGAACATGCACGTGGAAGTGGTGACCAATATCATACCGTCCCTGAACGACGACACGGAGCAGCTTTCCGGCATCGCAG
>CAYLRS010000123.1:0-5450 GCA_964385895.1 uncultured Dehalococcoidales bacterium | reverse complement strand
TAGTATCATGGACGCCAGGCATGTCCGGATAGAAAGGAACAGCGCCAGTGGCAATGATAACCGCATTGGGTTTCTCTCTCTTGATTAAACGTACATCGGCATCTATACCTAATTTCAGTTTCACACCCAGGCGTTTGATCTCACTGTTGTAATAGTTAATTAGATTTTCGAAGGTTTCTTTTTTACCTGGCACGGCCATAGCTAATAGCAACTGGCCCCCCAATTGTCCTGCTTTTTCGAACAGGGTAACCTTATGACCTCGCGTTGCTAAACTGGTCGCAGCTTCCATCCCAGCCGGTCCCCCTCCCACGACCACGACATTTTTAACTTTCTCGGCGCGCGTAAGGACCGCCTTTTGTCGCTGCCTGATTTCCGGATTTACCGTACATCTAACAGGCAGTACCTGAAAGATAGTATCAAAACACGCATTGCACGCAATGCAAGGCCTTATCTGCTCACTAACTCCGGCCAGACCTTTTCTTGGATAATCGGGGTCAGTTATGAGCGGGCGACCAAGGGCAATAAGATCAGCCTGCCCATTCTGCAATATTTGCTCGGCCAGAGCAGGGGACGATATTCTTCCTACCGCTATTACAGGAGTACGTGCCACACGTTTAATTTCGGCCGCTAGTGGTATCAGGCATCCCTGTGGCTGCATCATCGGCTGTATAAGCCATTGTATGGTTGAATATCTGCCAGCAGATATGTCAATGGCGTCAATGCCGGCGTTTTCCAGAAGAGGCACAATTGCTTTGGCCTCATCCAGATGAAGTCCATCGGTAAATTGCTCAGCACTTATACGGAAAAAAACAGGATAATTGGCCAGAGTTTTCTTTATGCCACTAACAATATCGATGGCGAACTTGGCTCGCCTTAACGTGTCACCGCCGTATTCATCGTTTCTTACGTTATCGAAAGGCGATAGAAATGTGGAAATAAGGTAGCCGTGGGCCCCATGGATTTCCACGCCATCAAAGCCTGCCCTTTTAGCCCTGACAGCGGCTTGGATAAAAAGATCCGTTAGTTGGCGTATCTCTTCCACAGTCATCTCATGCGGCACATCTTTAAAAACTGGGTCCGGAATTGCAGATGGGGCAATCGTTTTCTTTCCGCCAATGCTCGGCATTTGTTTACCCGGGTGACCTAATTGTAGAACTGCCGCGCAGTCCTTCGCTTTTATCTTTTCTACGAGCCTAGTCATCCCGTCAATAAATTTATCGTCATCCAGCCTCAGAGAACCTTTTGCATCCAAAAAAGGGTCAACGCTGGTCCCCTCTACGATAATGAGCGAACAACCGCCCTCAGCGCGCCTCGCATAGTATTCGATAGCCTGCTCAGACACGGCACCGTCCTTGTCGGCCATCCCCATCAACATTGGTGCCATGATGATCCTGTTTTTGAGCTTTAGGTTGCAAAGTTCGAAAGGTTGAAACAGCTTCATGATAGTTGTATCCTTATCTCGCAGTCCTGCAACTTCTAGCACCCAATAGAATGATCAGTACCAAGACGAATAAAATCATAGACGCCGGTTGTTGCATTTAGAAGACCGATTTTGTTTAGTGCTTTCTTCCATTTTGAGAAAAGCTGTAACAAAGGTTTAGCCCGAAAGTATTAATCCTACCGGGGACATGCAGTTTTCCCCTCATCCGGAAATCTACACTCGCAATACGATGAGATCTGTTAATAATGGCAGAACTTGACTTTCCATAGGCAAAGCCTACAATAGTATACAGGTAGGTGGATATGTGAGTATGCGGATTTATTCAATCCGCCGTTCTAAAATAACGGATTAGAGTGACTTGGGCTAATGCATAACGGTCAGGGAGGTTGGAAATGATTTTTTCGGAAACGAAAAACGACGAACTCAAGGTCGATCTGACACCTTGTGAAGGCTCCGCGGCTCCTATCACTGTCCTAATAGGCAGCACCAACTCTTATACTTCCTACACTTTAAAGGAATTGCTGAAACACTACTCGGATATAAGGGTGCTGGGTGAGGTTAGAGATTGCATCAAGTTTATTAATCTTAACCGCGAATTGCAGCCTCAAATAAATATTCTGGATATTGGTAATAACATTTTCTACGGCTGGTTGGATATAGTAAGGCAAATAAGAGATGTCAACCCTGCAACAAAAATAATATTGTTGTCGGACTTGGAAGAAAACATATCCAATTTCATAGAGGGCATAAAAGTCGGTGTTGCCGGCTATCTGGTCAGTACGGCCCCCGTGGAACAGATAGTGCCCGCTATACGTGCAGTGAATGCAGGGATCGCGGTAGTAGATCCCAATCTTGCGTTCTTCGTTGCCAAGCGTTTCATACATAATTCCACCAGGAACAGGCAAAGCATAGGTAAGGACGGGCTGACACCCAAGGAAATAGAGATAATTGGCCTTGCTTCCAAGGGATTTACGAATCGCGACATAGCCGCTACTATGAAGATCAGCGAAAATACCGTAAAAGCTCATTTGGCGGGCGTTTTTGGTAAGCTTGGTGTCTCCAATAGAACTCAGGCAATCATGATTTACATGGCAAACGGCCATGCCTCACCCCCCGCACAGTAGCTCATATCGGGCAACGATTCGGCATCCACAGGCCGGCGCAGAAATGTTAGCGGGTTAATGCTTTTTTGCTAATACTTTCGGCGTCAGTTCTGCTTACAAGTCTAAAGGACTACACATATTTGGTCTAGTAAAATTTAGAGCCTTATTTTATCCTATTCAAACAATCGATAAATTCATGGGAGGTAGTAATATGAAACGATCGGTTTTTATTGCGCTCAGCCTTTTCCTGATTACCACGAGTGTCGCCTTTGGTTGTACTCAGCAGCAAATACCTGCATCACCCGCCCCTCAGGCTGCGCCAAAGGAATTGAAGTTTGGCATACTGGGACCGATGAAGTTTGCTCTTGGCCAGCAAACCTGGAATGCAGCCGTTATCAACGCAGATATTATCAATGAGGGCGGTGGCATAAAAGTCGGCAAGGACACGTACATGGTCAAAGTCATTCAATATGATACAAACGAATTTATTAGCCTTGACGATGCCGTTAGTGCGGCGGAAAGAGCCGTGACCGTTGACAAATGTAACTTTGTGGTAGGCGGGATCAGGACAGAGGCGGTATTGGCTATGCAGGAAGTCATGATTGATCATAAGGTAATATACTTTGATACCGGGTCCGGTGTGCCGGCACCTGCAGAAAAGGTGAAAACCAATTACGCGCGTTATAAGTACTATTTTAAGCCGAGTTTCTCAGCAGACATATCGATCGCCGGATATTCTTTTGCCGATGCTGATGCTGTTGGCAGAAAAATAAAGCAGGACCTTGGAATCGATAAGGTAAAAGTGGCAGTATCCTTTGATAAGGTAGCTTTTGGGGACCTCTGGCAAGGACTGGCCGAGAAAATATTTCCAGCGATGGGGATGGAAGTTGTCGGGATATGGAGACCAAGTGCAAACGCTAATGACCTGTTCTCTGAGGCGAGTGCCATGGCAGCCAAGGAACCGCATATAATATTCACAAATATGAGCGCTCAGGGCGGCGCGGCACTGGCCAATGCATGCGCCAAGATTAAGATTCCTGCGATCATAGCAGGATCGATAACAGAGACTCAGCGGCTGGCATTCTGGAAGGAATCCGGCGGAGCAGTCAACTATGTCACCGGGTATGATACGATCGGGCGTGTCAAAATGTCCAGCAAGACAATTCCATTCTGGGACAAATATGTAGCTAAATTCAACGAAAAGCCCGGCTATTCCTCTCCGTTTGCGGAGGGCGCTATATCTGCAATAAAGGCAGCCTTGGAGAAAGCAGGCACGCTTGATAACGATGCATTGGTGACCGCGTTAGAACAAACCGATGTTGAAGTAACAGACGGAAGATTGACGTTCTACGGGCAGGGCGATAAGCTGCCCCCTCATCACGGCACTGTTGGCCCGGGATTCAGAACCATGGTTAGCTACCAGTGGCTTGACGGGAAAATGCCGGTGTATTTTCCTGATGGCAAACCTGTAAGCGACGTTCTCATTAAAATGGGTTTCACTCCCGGTTTCGAAAAGGTTAGGTATGACGGAACCACGGACCTTACATTGCCTCCATGGATGATAGACTACTGGAAGAAGAAGTAGATTTTAACCCGGTAAAACTGTCGGTAAACTAAAACAGATTATCAATCTGAACTGGGCGTTCAAATTTGAACGCCCAGTTCAGATTGCCTCCAGGAATCTTATTGAAGTTGTAAACAGAAAACGTAATCATCGTGGTTTTTCTGCAACCTTACTGAATTGAACGTTTCTGTTGATACAAATCAAAAATTCGAGCTTTAGTAAAACGGAGAACCGATGGTGCTAACATTATTCTTGGTTAACTGGCTCGCGACAGCAGGTTACTACGCTCTTCTGGCTACAGGGTTTTCGCTGCTTTTTGGCGTTGCCCGCGTGGCGAATTTTGCTCATACGGCGCTTTATATGCTTACCGGTTTTCTCGTATACACCTTCTCTTCAATTCTCGGCTATGGGCTTATATTAAGCGCCACATTGGCAATCTGTTCAGTCGTGATCGTAGCAGTGGGTTATTATATGTTGGTCATCAACCGTGTTAAGGAGCAACCACTCGCAGTCATGATGGTTACATTCGCTTTAGCATTGCTTATTCAAGAAACGCTTCTTACTATTTTCATGGCGTCGCTTCGTGGTATCGAACCCTTTGTTGTAGGATACCTTGAGATAGGTGGGGTCAGGGTTTCATATCAACACGTCTTTACCATTGCTGCCTCTGCCGTCATCCTGTTTGGGCTAATAGTACTTATGGCAAAGACAAAACTTGGAAAGGCTATCCGGGCAGTCTCTCAGGATACCGAAATAGCAAACGTAATGGGTATCAATGTCGGACGGATACTCTTAATAACCACAGGGATTTCCGCTGCACTCGCAGGTATAGCCGCCGCAATTATACTTCCATTGTTTTCAATTGAGCCGTATATGTGGCTAAGCCCGCTAATTGTAATCATTGCAGCAGTAGTACTTGGTGGACTAGGGAGTATTAAGGGGAGTATTTTCGGGGCACTCATCCTGGCCTTTGCGGAAGTCCTGGTCATTACATTTGTCCCTCAGGGTGGATTCTTGAGAGGAGTAGCTTCGATGTTAGCCCTGGTAGCGGTGCTTATTTTCAGGCCTGAGGGTTTGTTTGGAGTTGCTTTTGAGGAGGAGAGGCTATAATGCATAAGTTCCTTCTCAACAATTTCTACTTTTTCAAACTCAATATATTGGAAATCCCATGGAGAATGGTACTCTTTGTCTGCATTATTTTCCTTGCTTTGATTCCCCTGGTCGCGAGTGATTACGTAATGCGGATACTCACGTTTGCCTGTCTATTTGCCATATTTGCCGCAAGCTGGGATATTCTGGGCGGATACATGGGTCAGCTAAATATGGGGCATGCCGCATTCTT
>CAYLRS010000122.1:0-5517 GCA_964385895.1 uncultured Dehalococcoidales bacterium | reverse complement strand
TTCCGACCTGGCCTCGCCCATCTCTTTCTGGTAGGCCATCTGCTCCACCAGCGGCGCCGTCACCTTGCGGGCGCAATGCGGGCAGACGCGCCGCACCATCCTCTGCGCTATTATGCCGATTAAAGCCGCGCTGAGGAGGAAGGGCTCCACGCCCAGATCGATCAGGCGGAAGAGCGAGCCCGTTGTATCGTTGGCATGCACTGATGAAAGCACCAGGTGGCCGGTTAGCGCCGACTGCACGGCTATCAGGGCTGTCTCGCCGTCGCGTATCTCACCCACCAGGATAACGTCGGGGTCAAGCCGGACGATGGCACGCAGGCCGCTGGCAAAGGTCAGCCCGGCTTTGACATTGACCTGCATCTGGTTGATATTGGAGAAACGGTATTCAACCGGATCTTCAACCGTGACGATGTTCTTGCCCACGCTGTCCAGCGAGTTGACGGCAGCATAAAGCGTGGTGGTTTTGCCTGCGCCTGTGGGGCCGCTGATCAGTACCATGCCATAGGGCATCATCAGCATCTTCTCAAACACTTCCTGGCTATCACTTAAAAAGCCGATCTCGGGCAGCGTTAAGGCAGCCATGGATTTATCCAGCAAACGCAGCACAGCCATTTCGCCATTGACGGTGTTTACCGTGGCCACGCGCACATCGATGCGCTTTTTACCCGAGTCGAACGAGAACTGGCCGTCCTGCGGCCGCCTGTGGTCGGCAATATTCATGTCGGAAAGGATTTTTATGCGTGAGATCAGGCCGGTATGCACTTTCAGCGGCAGGGAGGCCACTTCATGCAGGATGCCGTCTATCCTGTAGCGGATGCGTACCTTGCCCTCGTCAGGCTCGATATGGATATCAGATGAACGCGCCTTGACCGCTTCTTGCAGCAACTTCTCGAGCTGGCGCGCCACCGGTGAATCCCCGCCGGCTTCCGGCGCGGCCCTTTCATCGGCCGCGGCAGGCAAAGCAGCGGCAACATCAGCAGCCGTCCCCCCTGGACCGGCCGTATCCTTGAGGGCACCGTAGTTGTAATCTATGCCTTCCCTGATATCGGCATCGGAAGCGGCGATCGGCTCGATCATCTTGCGGGTATATATGGACAGGTTCTCAATCGTCAGGATGTCGCTGGGGTTGACCATGAAAACGCGCAGTGTGTTATTTTCCAGCGAAAGGGGCAGAACGTTATACCTCCTGGCAACATCCTCGGGCACCGCTTGCAACGCCTGCGGCATGGGTACTGCGTACTGCACGTTCAATTTGGCTGTGCCCGCTTGCACCGGGGCTGCCGGTACTGATGGTTGTGCTTTTATTTTTTTGGGGTCGATGGCCATATATTCCTCTGTTTGGTGGTATTACATCAAGCTAAAGCGGCGGCGTTGCTGACCTCGATGACCGTGATCCTCTGCTGCTCAGCGAATAGACGCGCTTCATCGGAAATTGCCGGTGAAACCAGCAATATCTTATCGTGTATGCCGATATCATAGGCCTTGGTATCATAGGCAGATACGGCCTCCAGGCTGACCTCTTTAGCATCGGTCAGTATGCCTATAGAAATTGTATGCGTAAATAGCCCGTCGTCAAAATAAGCTACGATATCGATAGTGTACTCGGCGCCTGAACGGCCGGGTATTTTGGCCTTTTCCTCAGTCCGGTAACCCTGTTTACGCAGGTATTCCAGCAACTGCGCCTTACTCTCATACTTGAAGGGCACCTCTTCAACCGGGTGCGGAGGAAGGCTGTCCGTACCGGCCAGGAACTCTTCCAGGTCATGGGCATCAAAGGCCTTGATACGCTGGCGGCGGGCGAACTGCCTGGCCTCGCTATTGATGGACGGCATGGCCAGCAGAACCTTATCGTGTATGCCCAGGTCATAAACCTTGTTATCAAACCTGAATACGTCCTCCAGGCCAATGTCGCCGTTGTCCTTACCTATGGCCACACCGATTCCGATAAGGAAGGTGAGGAAGCCATCGCTGCGCCGGGCCAGGATATCCAGCACATGCGCCGCACCTGAACCGGCCTTGCTGGTGACCTTAGCCGTCTCAAATATTTCATATCCCTGCTGCTTGAGCAAATCAACGAAGCGCGACTTAAATCCCAGGTTAAAGGCGATACGATTGCGGCTCTGTTCATTCACGACGTAAGAGTAGGCCGTCTGGATTTTGGCTTCCTCATCCAGGAATACCACCGAGCATTTGAGGCACTGCCATTTCAATCCTATCTCGGTGGAAAGCACGCCGCAGTTATGGCATTTGTAGTTTACGCCCAGGCTGCGATAATCGGTGCCGAGGAATTTGAGCGGCCTGTTGCAATGAGGACAAATATACTTCCCACCATGCAGGAATTCCTCTTCCAGGCCATTTTTGCCGCAAACCAGGTGTTCGAGGATCCTGCCGCGCGCGACATTGCCGGAAGCGCATTTCGGGCACTTGATGCTTGGCCTGAGGTTCATGGAGTTGCAGACCGGGCAAAAAATCAGGCGGTCGTAAAAGCGTGATTCCAATATGTTTTCAGCGGCCAGCGAATCCAGTATCCTGACAACCTCTTCCGTCGCCTTGCCCAGCATAGCTTCCACCTGCGGGTAAGAGACGCCGGATTCCCGCGTGATATCGATAACCGGCCTTATCTCCTCAATCTTGCCGTCCACCAACTGCTTGATTAAATCAGCTACATCCGGGCCATGAGATACGGCCTGCCCCGTTTCAATTATTTGAATCATTTCCTACCCCGCAGGTATATTTCATTATTCACTATTAAGTTGCACTCCAGCAATTTAATCTAACATGCAAATGGCTATTTTGCAAATAGGGCGCTAATTATGATAGATTTCAGATAAAGCTGCAATATGCTAATTATAGCTGCTGCATTGAATATTTTCGCCCGGCTTTGAACATTTGATAAACATAGTACGGAAATCCTACCCGTTAATCCTCCTCCTCTTAATCATAGCCTTAACAGGAGTGTTTGTACCCTTTGATATCAGCCGGGTTCAGGCTGCTGCCCGGAGGACGCTGGCCTGGTCCATAGTGGATACGCCTTCCGACAATGTCAACGGGATGATAATCAGGCCTTCCGGTATAAACTCATTTGCGCTGGGGCAGGATGGCAAGACCTTCTATGCGGCGGATACAGCCAACAACGGGTTCTACAAGTCCACCGATGCAGGCTATGGCTGGCTGCCCAATATTAAAACCAACCTGCTTTCGAAGGGGGCAGCTGTGCCCGTGTGGAACGTTGTTGTGGCGCCGGATGACGCTAATATGGTGCTGGCAGTTACTACCGGTGCGCCCAATGGTCCCAAGAACCTGTTTTTCTCAGCCGATGGCGGTGGAACGTGGCAAAATACCTCTTTCCCGGCTCTGGCGGCTGGCGAATATATCAGTTGCCTTGATATCTCGAAGAAATATGTTACGACCAATCAAGCCTGCGACATAGCGGTCGGCACACGTAGCACTGCTGGCACTGGCCGAATATTTAATTTTCAATACAGCACATCTGCTATGGGAACTTGGAACGTACAGACAGGCCTTACAGATAGCATCTCCTCGCTGAAGTTCTCTCCGAATTATGACCAGGAATGCGTTATCGCGGTCATATCGTGCACCGCTGCCAACACTAAACTGAACCTGGGATTGCATGATCCCGTAACCAATACAACCCGCTGGAATGCGTCAGCCGGGTATACAGGTTACCCGATCATTGTATCCACCACCCTACTCCCCCCGGTTACCTTTAACACGGCAAACACCATCGTAACAGACCTTGAATTGCCGTCCGATTTCAGCGCCAGCGACCTCTCCCTGCGCGGTTGTTTTGCCAGTATTCTGGCTGTTCCTACCTCCGCGGTTTTTTATATCAACAGCAATATATTACCTGCCGTGATCAATATCACGCCCTTTACTGCTACGGCGCCAAGGGGCATCTATTCCATCGCCTATAAGGGGACGGCCGCGACCGGCATACTGCTGGCGGGTGAAGCTACCACGACGGTCCCTGGCCGCGTCAATGTGTGGCAATGTTCCAATCCCCAGGCCACCACCGTTGGGGCCGCTACCTGGCTGCCCTCGGATAATCTCAAATCGCCCACCGGTGGCGGTAATACGGGCGGGGGAACTGTTTACCGGGCCAACGCGATATTGGCCTGGCTGCCTGATGCAGAGAATGTTTATTGCGCTACCAATTCTGAAAAAGCCACCGCTGGCGGCACGGCCTGGGCAGCCGGGCAGTGGCCATATTCTAAACTAAACTCGGTTGCACTGGATGAATCTGCCTTTTCGTACAGCGCGGATAACGGATTCGCCTGGAATCAGATCGGGCTTATCAATACCAGGATAAGCCAGCTTTCAGACGTGGCGGCTTATGAAAAAGCAGTTGATGCCATCAGCGGCAGCAATGCGCTGTACCTGGCATCGTTAAATACCGAATCTGTCCCTGACAGCTTCGACAGCGTCTGGCGCAGCACCAGTGACCCGCTGGGGCTTACCTGGGAGCGCGTTTTGATCTGGCGCAGCAGCGATAACGGGGTGATACTGCGCATCAATCCACGTGATATAGGCAGCGGTAAAGTAATCGTTTTTGCCGACCTTACAACCAATATTATCACCCATTCTTCGGATGAGGGAAACCTGTGGTCCCAGCTGCTCCCCGGCATGCCTGTGACTGATATATCGCTGCTCGATGACACGACCATGTATGTACTGGGGGATTACACTGTCCGCAAGCTACCGCTAAGCGGCCAACCCGGGAAACCGCTAAATACAGAACTTTTAGTACCCGGGCATACCATTTGTACGCCTTTAACACCCTCTGCCGATAGCATGGGGACAACACAGGAAATAGTAGTAGTCGGGACGGGTGGAAACGATGACTGCTATGTAGCCTGGGCGGATTTTGCAGAACCTATCCCTAAATTCACCGCGCTTAAGGAGCTGCCGGTGCAGGGGGACGTCCACGTGGTAACTGACGACCAGTATGACAGGTATCCGAATGTCTATGCAGGCATTACTAACATCGACCATGATGACGGCAATATTTACCGCTGGACCATCGGGACCATCGGAACCATTGTAACCAGCACGAACTGGGATGAGCTTGATCCAATTAACAGGTCATTCTTTGGTATATGCATGTTGAATGATATCCTCTACGGGGCATGGAATACGGATATAACATCGCCGCTTACGAGCACCGGCGTTGACCGTACGCTGGATGCGAGAGTAAGAGTACCTCCTCCCCCGGAATGGGATGAACTGCGCGATGGACTGCCAAACTCTCTCGTTTACCCCAAGTTTACCCGTGAGCCAACCTCGCTGCACGCATCGTCGAATGCCTACAACACTCTCTGGGCAATTGACGACCAGGGTTATGATTTCACCCTTAAGCAGGGCTGCCTGTGGCAGTATGGTGATTCGGTGGCCAAGCTGGGTCCCTGGCCCACCGCACCACCGCCCGGCGGCTTTATAGGCTCTGACCCGTCAACGGGGAGGGCGCAGCAGATCGATTTCAAGTGGAGGCCGCTCAGG
>CAYLRS010000121.1:0-5521 GCA_964385895.1 uncultured Dehalococcoidales bacterium | reverse complement strand
ATAGACTACCACATACAAATCATATCTGCACTATCGCGAAATCCACGGATTACGGAAATACCCATAAATGACCTGAACGGTCTCATACTCAATAGAGATATTATAAGTGATTTGCTCAAAAAACGCTCTATGAGATACTCAGCGAGCTCACCCTGTCTTTGCCAGCAATTGTGCCGGTATATACTGATATAAATAGCAAACATATAATAGAACACGCCTTTGTGCCTAAGGAATTAGCATCAAATGGAGGCAGGGGTATGAAGTTGATAGGCATAAAATCGAATGATATTGAGTACGATGATGTCGTGCATAAAGGCGACATCATCATATATGCTAAAGAGATGCTTGCCTCGCAAGGTGATCTCTGTATCAAGATGAAGGGAGATCAAATGATGATTGCTCCCTATAAGAAAAATGAAGAGTACTTCGCGGTTATCATTCAAGTTATTAAAGTAGTGAAGCAGCTTAATTGATCATTTGGTTAGCTTCATTTCCTTTTTAAATGCTGCTCCATCTGGCTGAATACACAGTGACATCAGTCATCCTTAAGGCTTTCCTTCTACGATCATGATGGCGGGCGAATTTGTACTACCCACTTTATTAATTCTGCTCAGCAAAGAGCTTTCCGGCGGTGGTCAATAGAAAAATTAAGGGAGCGATTATCATTCCCCTTGTACCTGATTATCCGCATGCTCAGTTAGAAATCATTTCATCTGAGCACATAAAAGAATCACTCTCGTTGAAAGACGGAGACATTGTGGATCTAGAGGTTCGGCTTTAGCTAACGCGCTAGATGACCTGCCAAAAGCCTTTATCTCGATAAGCTCGACCCGCCTATCATATATGAGGGTAGTTGCAGGCCTTTTAGGGTATCTGAAATACCTTCTGACTTCCAACTAAGGTCCACAGCTTAGATAGCCACATTCTCATTCGACTGATACTTAACGAAAGTCCAGATTGTAAAGTTTTAATTAAAAAAGAGATGGAGCTTATGGGATTCGAACCCGCGACACCCTGCTTGGAAGGCATGAGGATATAGCTAAAATGGTCAACAAAATGACCATTGCCCAGATTGCAGCGTTGACCAATTTTGATAAATCCTATATTTCAAAGGTTATCACTGGTGAAAAACCGGCCTCTTTTAAATTCCTTGAAGCGCTAAATAAATTACTGCCGGAAAATAAGGTTCCTGATTACCTGCAACTGTTTTTACAGTCACGCCAGTCTATGGGTGTCAGTGGCAAGACTATTGAATTCTATAAAGATAGGTTGAAGCCGTTTATCTCGGAAGTAAATTATCTGAAAGCGACATCGGTATCAATTCAACGCTACTTGAATACTATACCACCCAATCAAAACGGATTAGCCACCAGGCATGCCAGCTACAGAGCGATCAAGACCTTTTACAGGTGGCTAAATAGCGAATTTGGGTTTTCTAATCCTATAAGTAATATCTCTGCACCAATATTGGGAAGGCCGATCATGCCCACGTTAGACGAAAGCCAGGTACATCAATTGATTGAAGCAGTCGATAACATGAGGGATAAGGCCATCATCGCGTTGTTTGTTGAAAGTGGGCTTAGGTTATCTGAATTAGCCAATATTAAGCCGGATGATATCAACTGGACGGGTTGTTGTATCAAGGTGCTGGGGAAGGGTCGTAAGGCGGCGTTTGCGCCGTTTGGCGTGATGTCAGAGAAATACATTAAAGGCTGGTTAAGTGAATATAGCCCTGAGGGTAATATATGGGGAATGACTAAATCTGGCATAGCCATAATGTTGGCGCGTCTTGAAAAGCGCACCGGTATTACATGTAACCCGCATACCTTCCGGCGTACCTTTGCGGTGCTGTTAAGGAAAGCCGGCATAGATACGATGACAATTAAAGAATTAGGCCGCTGGGAAAGCCTGGAAATGGTACAGCGTTACACCCGATCATTCAGCTTTCAAGATAGCATGAAGTTTTACAGGTCGCCAATAACAAGTGAGCGCCAAATAGAGTGAGGTTATTGGCGTATCAAGGTACGTTTACTTATTAAGTGTCTGACTTATCCCCTTGTCCCCCGGCTGTCCCCACTCTTTAGGGTGCAGGTAGAGGCCCTTTTCACCCGCAGGCTTCTCCTGCTCCACTACGATGGGATGGGCATTCGCATAGACATCCTGCCTGGCGCCGGTCACCTGCGGCGGGACACAAAGGCCAGCTTTGCCGCCCCAGGTTGCAGAGTGCTTATCCGGCAGCCTGAAAGCTATTCCGGTTTATCCCCTGCGCGTTCGAGCGGCCTGATTTCCGCCGGGACACAGCCGGTTAAATTATTGTGTAATAACTAAGATCTTTGTTATGTTGTTGCTGCCAGAGTTTGCGGTCCACATGTTTGTGCCGTCAAAGGCTATTCCCCATGGGTTTGCTCCGGGTGTGCCAAACTGTGTCATCACCCCCGTCGGGGTGATCCTGGTTACGCTGGCGCCGACATTGTTTGCGGTCCACATGTTTGTGCCGTCAAAGGCTATTCCCCATGGGTATGCTCCAGTTCCGGTATAGGTTGTCGCCACGCCGGCCGGGGTAACCTTGGTTACGCTGCCTGGGTCGCCATAGTTTGCGGTCCACATGTTTGTGCCATCAAAGGCTATTGAAAGTGGGGCATATCCTATGGGATAGCTCGTCACACCTGTCGGAGTAATCTTTGTTACGCTTAAGCCCTGAGAGTTTGCGGTCCACATGTTTGTGCCGTCAAAGGCTATTCCAGTTGGTTTTGCTCCGGTTGGGCCACTGTGCGTCATCACCCCGGTCGGGGTAATCTTGGTTACGCTGTTGCCGTTATAATTTGCTGTCCACATGTTGGTGCCATCAAAGGCTATTGCATATGGGCTTGCGTCGGTTCCGGTATAGGTCACCCTCACTCCGGCCGGGGTAATCCTGGTTACGCTGGAGGTGAGCCGGTTTGCGGTCCACATGTTTGTGCCGTCAAAGGCTATTGCACAAGGGCCTGATCCGGCTGCTAGGCCATAGGCGTTCACCATCCCCCCGGTCGGGGTAATCTTTGTTACGTTGTAGCCGTCATAATTTGCTGTCCACATGTTTGTGCCGTCAAAGGCTATTGCATATGGGCCTAATCCGGTTCCGGTATAGGTTGCCAGGACTCCGGGACGCAGCCATCTGAACAGCGGCGGGTTGGTCGGCTGCTTGTTTATGGAACCACTTACCTTGACCGAGCCGTTTACCTCTAACTTCGCTGTCGGGTTGGTCGTGCCGATGCCGACATTACCACTACTTGTTATTCTCGCCTTTTCCGCACCGCCGACGGTGAAGAGGATGGGTTGACCACCCATAGCATTCAACCTTGTCTGGTTGGTGTTGGTCATGGTGAGAAGAGAACGCGCTACTCCTCCGGTATCTTTGCCCTGAAATGAATAGTTATTGTCAATCAATACATTCTGCGCGGGACCGAAATATGTCATAAAGATTTCCTTGATTGGCTGCTGCCCGCCTCCGGTCATACCCAGTGATATGACCCCTATTATCACCACCACCAATATTAATGGTAATATTAGACTGCCCCGAAACTGTTTCATTTATTACCTCCTTTTCCATCTATTTATGAAACTTCGCTGACGTTGTCGTATTGTACACTTATGCCTGACGGATTGGCAAGGCCTTGCCTAAGCAATTGCACCTTCATATGAAATGACATGTGTATCGGTAGGATTACCAGGTCCTTCAGCTTCCAGGATAGTATGAAGTTTTATAAGTCGCCGCTGAATTAAATTCTTCAATATAGAAGTAACTGAAAAGTATCTACTTTTGATTCTGCTTTCGTACCATTGGCATCGTAAGACGTTACTTTAAAATAAAAGCTTTTATAATAGGTATTCACACCCCTGGTTGCACATCCAACATATAATCCTTTTAACGTTACCCTGTGGTCTGTGACTAATTTTATGTCCCTCTGTGAATAATTTATCTTATTTACACACAAGTGTTGCAACTACTATAATTTCCCGATTCGCATTTCTCGGGGCATGCGTCTCCAAATCTTCCTCCGACAACCGATAATACCCTTGTGCAAAACCTTCATCGTTCCTAATATAGTTTACTTCGCTTGTTGCCGGTACAGAAGTTGTCCAAGAAATGATGGCATCACAACTAAAGGCTGAATTGTAATGCCCTTCCGCATATACATTACCAATATCGTATTTTACGTCCGATATTGATAATAGTTGGGTAGAGGAATCATTACCCGTATCTTTATTAAATGTGAGCGTCATAAGGATTTCTTTTAAAAGTTCATCATTAGCACCAGTTATAGTAATGCCTGGCTTCCTCGCTACACCACCCAAAGTATCATGCTCCTCGTCAAGATCAGTACATGCAGCTACTAAAGTCTTATTGTTGGGCAGATCAACTGTAAGGCATATTGTCTTCATATGAGAAGACCAAACGTTCCACTTGATCATATAGAACTTGCCCTTAGTTTGACCATCCAACAGAGTTACATCGGAGGGTGCACTCCACTTTTTGCTTATTAATTGAGTCTGGCTTGCTTCCTGAGCCGGGCTTGCCTGGCTGACTGTTTTAATGCCGCGACGGCATCTTCCAGCTTTAGTTTGCCTTCGACGATGGCCTGGTAAATATCTTTCAGAGTCATTTGTGTCACGTCTATCATAGTATACCCCCATTATTTGTTCGGGACGCCCGATCGACTCGAGGCGGGAAGAGATCTCCCGCGCTTCGGGCAGTAGGTTGTGCCTGTTGCCGCCTGTCATCCCTGCGGACCTTCGCAGCTCCGCCTTTTGCCCTGTGTTGCCGGCCGTTGTTGCCGTGAGTTCCCTGCCAGAGGTGGGTCTGCCGGGCTGGCCCTGCGGTGCACCGCGAAGGCGTCCTCGGCCTTGAGAGCGGCGCAGTAGTGCCTGGGCATTTCGAGGTCTTCCCAGCCTCCCAGTATCTGCAGGGTAAATGGGTCCCCGCCAGCCCTGAGGTAGTTCAGGGCGTAGGTATTGCGGAAGGTGTGAGGCGACCACCTGGCATTTCCGCCAAGCCTGGCTAGGCGCCGCACCATGATCTGCATGCCGGCACTCTTTAGAGGCCGCCCTGCCTTGCCCAGCCACAGGGCCTGCGTTGTTTGGGCAGCCTCGAAGCTCCAGGTATACCCGCAGCGCCTCCAGGGCTGTCCGGCCCAGCTTGGACAGCCTCTGCTTGCCGCCCTTGCCCCATACCCTGATGATGCCTGCCTCCAGGTTGATGTCCGACAGCGACAGGCTGGCGCACTCGGATAGCCGTATGCCCGTATCCAGCAGCATGAGGATGATGCTGCGGTTGCGGCAGGTTTTGTAGTAAGGTGGTGGGATTGGTTGGGAGGCCGGCGTCTTTGTGCACACTAGTGTTCACAAAAGTGTTTACAAAAGTGTTCACAAATTTTACATAAAGTGAAGGAGGGTTCGGCGAGCTATTAAAATCTGATCGTAAAAACGTGGTCGGGGTGGTCGGATTTGAACCGACGACCACCTGAACCCCATTCAGGTGCGC
>CAYLRS010000120.1:0-5536 GCA_964385895.1 uncultured Dehalococcoidales bacterium | reverse complement strand
AATATTTATCTTCCTTGCCGAGTAGCTGCGCGGAGGCTCCGGCGCTGCGAACTATTTGACCGCCTTTATTAGGTTCAAATTCAAGATTGTGTATAAGTGTGCCCGCGGGGATTTCACCGAGAGGCATGTTGTTGCCCGGTTTGATCTCCGCTCCCGTACCTGCCATAACGGTATCGCCGACGCCTAATCCCAGCGGAGCTAAAATATAGCATTTGTCTCCATCTGCATAATGAATCAAAGCTATACGGGCCGAGCGGCAGGGATCATATTCAATCGCCGCAATCTTACCTGGCACACCAAGCTTATCCCGCTTAAAATCGATCACCCGCAGCTTGCGTTTAGCACCCCCGCCCCTATGGCGCGTGGTGATTACTCCCCTGCTGTTGCGTCCTGCCTTCTTTTTCAGCGGCAGTACCAGGGATCTTTCCGGTTCCGTCTTGGTGATCTCATCGAATTTGAGTCTCACCATACCGCGTATACCGGGAGATGTAGGGCGAAAAGTCTTTAAAGCCAAATCTAACTACTCCTGCCTTTTAAGGATGTCTTCTTTGCCATCGGTTCTTTTTCAAGAGCTTCCGATGCTTATGTTTAGCCATCTCTTTCTTGCGCTTTTTTATAACAGAACCCAATTTACACTCCCGTTATATCAGACTCCCTCAAAGAATTGTATTTTGTCGCCTTCGCTAAGCGTAACAACTGCTTTTTTCCATGCGGGTGCGGTCACTTCCCGCTTGCCCATTCTCTTGGTCTCGCCAGGAACACGGATTATATTTACCTTGACCACTCCGACTTTAAAAGCCGTCTCGACGGCCTGTTTAACCTGCGCCTTTGAAGCTTTCTTGTCCACTTCAAAAACATACTTATGCCCCTCAGAAAGACGGGTACTCTTCTCCGTTACCAGCGGCCTGCGTAGCACTTCATAGACATTCATATTGAAAATTATCCTGTAGCTTTACCTGCTTTGGCCTTCGTCTTCGCTTTCGCTTTCGCTTTCGTTGTGTCTTCCAGTCCCCACAGCGATTCGATTTTACGCACCGCGTCGACATCCAGGAGCAACATCTTGTGAGACAGCAGGTCAGCGACGTTGAGCAAAGAAACCATGGTCGTCTTTATCCCCGGTACATTAGCTGCCGCCTGCGTAATATAATCATTGCTCAGCGCGACACCTATAATAGCGGTATCCTCAACACCGAGGGCGTCAAGGATCAAGTTCATCAGTTTGGTTTTGGGCTCTTCCAGTTCCAGTTTTTTAACAATTTTCAATTCGCCATCACGGACTTTTCCCGACAACACGCTGCGCAATGCCAGCCTTCGCATCTTCTTGGGCATCTCCAGCCGGTAGCTGCGGGGGTGCGGGCCAAATACGACGGACCCACCCTTAAGCAAAGGAGATGTGGCACTGCCGCGCCTCGCTCTTCCCGTGTGTTTTTGCGCATACATCTTCCTGGTACTCCTCTTCACATCGGACCTGGTTTGAGTATCAGCCGTGCCCTGGCGGCGGTTGGCAAGTTGCATAACGAGCGCCTGGTGCACTACAGCCTCGTTGACCGGAACATTAAATACCGAATCGCTGACCTCAATCTTACCGGTCCCTTCGCCCTTCAAATTAAATACATCTAACTTCACTGCCGTTACCTTTTAAGAAGCCTTCTCTATTAATATCAAGCTGCCTTTGGCTCCAGGTACCGCCCCTTTCAAAAGCAGTATATTCTTGGCGGCGTCAACCTCGACCACTTGCAGGTTGCGAGATGTAACCTTGCTGGCGCCTAAATGCCCGGCCATGCGTAACCCTTTGAATACACGGCCCGGGGTTGTGGTGGAACCTACAGAACCAGGGGCACGATGCCTGTCCGATTGGCCGTGGGTCTTGGGGCCGCCACGGAAATGGTGCCTTTTTACTCCACCGGCAAAGCCTTTGCCTTTGGATATTCCTTCGATATGAACGAGATCACCAGCTTTGAAAATACCGACGTCTATCTTTTGTCCCACCTGGTAATTCTTAACATCTCCGACTTTCAGTTCCCGCAAATAGCGGTAATTGCCATTCCCTTTTAAATGGCCTTTCTCAGGTTTATTAAGTCGCTTTGACTCGCCAAAGCCGATCTGCACGGCGTCGTAGTCATCCCTCTCCGCTGTCTTCACCTGGATCACGCAGCAGGGTCCGGCCTCTATGGCAGTCACCGCGATCTCGCGATTCTCCCTGTAAAGCTGTGTCATCCCGATTTTCTTACCAAGTATGCCTGCCATCTTTCTCGTTCCTATAGCCTGATATCGATCTCTACGCCAGACGGTAACTGTAATTGCGTCAGCGCGTCGATCGTCTTCGTAGTCGGCCCTACTATATCGATCAGTCTCTTATGGGTACGGATTTCAAATTGCTCGCGCGAATCCTTATCTATAAACGGCGAGCGGATTACGCAGAATTTTTCAATCTTGGTCGGCAAAGGCACCGGACCGATTACTTCCGCGCCCGATTTAATAGCCGTTTCTACTATCTGGCCGGCCGACTGGTCTAACAGCCGGTGGTCGTACCCCCTTAGTTTGATCCTGATTTTCTGCTTGGTCATCTACCTAACCTTTGTCTTGTCTAACATTTGCTCCATTATATTGTGAGGAACCTCTCGGTACTGATGGAACTCCATAGAATAAGTCGCCCTGCCCTGCGTGATCGATCTTAACGCTGTAGCATAGCCAAACGATTCAGCTAGTGGAACGTACGAATGGATCACGCACGTTTCCCCATGCGTTTCAATACCTTCCACGTGACCACGCCTGGAATTCAAATCGCCTATAACGTCTCCCAGGAATGAAGCTGGAGTTACCGCCTCGAGTTTCATAATAGGTTCCAAGATTACCGGCTTGGCTTTTGCCACACCTTCCTTCAAGGCAAAAGAGCCTGCCATTTTGAAGGCCATCTCCGAGGAATCCACCTCGTGCTCGCTGCCGTCAAAAACGGCGACTTTAATATCAACCAGCGGGTAACCGCTAATGCCACCGTTATCAAGAGCCTCACGTACTCCTGCTTCAATGGCGGGAATGTATTCCCTGGATATATCCCCACCGCGGACTTGGTTAACAAACTTAAAACCGCTGTTGCGTTCACCCGGTTCGATGCGCAGCCAGCAATGGCCGTATTGCCCGCGGCCGCCGGTCTGACGTATGAATCTGCCTTCTGCTTCGACAGCAGTAGTTATGGTCTCCTTGTAAGCTACCTGCGGTTTTCCAACCTTAACCTGCACGCTGAATTCCCTGAGCATGCGGTCTATCAACACTTCAAGATGTAATTCGCCCATTCCTGATATCAGGGTCTGTCCCGTTTCTTCGTTGCTGCGAATCTTGAAAGTGGGGTCCTCCTCAGCCAGTTTGGACAGGGTCTCGCCCATCTTGTCCTGGTCAGCCTTGCTCTTCGGCTCAACGGCCAGGGAAATAACGGGTTCGGGGAATTTTATATCCTCAAGTAATACCGGTTGCGATGCATCACACAGGGTATCGCCGGTAAAGGTGTTTTTCAATCCCAGTGTGGCCGCTATACAGCCGGTATCAACTTCATCAATCTCCTCCCGCCTGTTAGCATGCATCAGGAGTAGTCTGCCCAGGCGCTCCTTGCTACCTCTGCCGGCATTGTATAGTTGAGCTCCTACCCTGACTCTGCCTGAGTAAACCCTGAAGTAGACCAGGCGGCCAACAAAGGGATCGGAAACTACTTTAAAAGCAAGTGCCGAAAATGGGGCTTCGTCGCTGGCAGGACGTACGAGTTCTGCGCCTGTAGCTGCATCAATAACATGCAACGGCGGCTTATCATTGGGTGATGGCAGGTAATCAACTATAGCATCCAGCACAAGCTGAATACCTTTGTTGCGCAGTGCCGCCCCACACACCACGGGTACGATCCGGTTATTAACTGTAAGCCGCCTGATAGCAGCCTTGATATCCTCTTCGCTTATATTCTGGTTATCAACATACCTAAGCATAAGCTGGTCATCGTTCTCAGCTAGTTTTTCAATCATTCTCTGGCGGCTCTTGGCAGCCTCATCCCTGAAGTCATCAGGTATTTCGGCTTCTTCCGGTTTCTCAGCAGCTTCATCAGAGAAGATCCATGCTTTACTCTTTACCAAGTCGATTACGCCGCGGAAAAGGTTCTCCTTGCCCATTTGCAGCTGAATAGCTACAGTCTTCGATTTGAGCCTGTCTTCTATCATATCTATGGTCCGCTGGAAGTCCGCACCCACCCTGTCCATCTTGTTGATAAAGCATATCCTCGGCACATGATACCTGTCCGCCTGCCTCCAGACGGTTTCCGATTGAGCCTCAACACCTGCAACCGCATCGAGCACTACCACTCCACCGTCAAGCACACGCAAACTGCGCTCTACCTCGGCGGTGAAATCCACATGGCCCGGAGTATCAATAATGTTTATGCGGTGCTCATTCCAATGGCAGGTTGTGGCCGCTGACGTAATCGTTATACCGCGCTCCCTTTCCTGCACCATCCAGTCCATGACCGTTGTGCCGTCATGAACCTCTCCCATTTTGTAGGTACGTCTGCTATAGAAAAGTATCCGTTCCGTAGTTGTAGTTTTACCAGCATCAATATGGGCTATGATGCCTATATTCCGGACTTTTTCCAGTGGAAAAGATCTGGTCACTGTTTTGATCCCCTGGCGGGATTCTTTAACTCCTGCTGTTACCATCTGTAGTGTGCAAACGCCTTATTCGCTTCGGCCATCTTGTGGGTATCCTGCTTCTTCTTAATGGAATTACCCTGGCCCTGGGCGGCATCCATCAATTCCGCGGCCAGTTTCTCCGCCATTGATCTGCCGCTGCGGTCCCTGGCAAATGAGATAATCCAGCGCATTGCCAGGAATTCTCCCCTTTCGGGACTAACCTCTATAGGCACCTGGTATGTGGCACCGCCGACGCGCCTGGACTTAACCTGAAGCATCGGTGTGACATTTTTCATCGCCTGTTCAAAAACCGGCAGGGGTTCCGTTTTCACCTGCTTATTTATCCGCTCAAACGCATCGTAAACAATGCTCTGAGCTGTCGCTTTTTTTCCTTTCATCATTATTTTGCTAATAAACCTGGCAACCACCGCGTTCCCATACTTGGGATCCGGGCTCACAGTTTTTTTAAGAAATTTAGATCGCCTTGGCATTTTTTCTCTCTGTTAAATTTAGCTGGCGGGAGCAGGAGCCTTCGCCCGTTTGGCACCGTACTTGCTGCGCCCCTGCTTTCTTTTTTCGACTCCGGCAGCATCCAACGTGCCCCGGATAATGTGGTAGCGGACACCAGGCAAATCCTTCACCCTGCCGCCGCGTATGAGTACGACAGAGTGTTCCTGGAGGTTATGTCCTTCACCGGGTATGTAAGCCGTTACTTCAATGCCGTTGGTCAGCCTCACGCGGGCTATCTTGCGCAACGCCGAGTTAGGTTTCTTGGGAGTCATAGTCTTTACCTGCACACAGACTCCACGCTTCTGCGGCGAACAGACACCCTTTTTAACCTTATTTTTAAGGGCGTTATAAATTACCTGCAG
>CAYLRS010000119.1:0-5553 GCA_964385895.1 uncultured Dehalococcoidales bacterium | reverse complement strand
GAAGGCGGTTTGACCAGATGAAAATGTGGGTATCACATGCGGACTATATTTATTTTTTCCCTGAAGTTGACATACTCGGTGGCAAAATTACCACAGACTCGTCTATTACTTCAGAGAGATTAAAAATTCTGTCATTATTTACGGCTGCCGATGGAGAGGTATGTAAAAACAATATCCGGCCTTTCATTTTGACCAGCGCGCTTTCGCTGGCGAACAGGTCCATAAGCAGGCAAGATTTCCAATCTAGTTGTTATCAAATCGAAAAAGGCATGACAATCCCCCCTATAAAAATGCTTGAAAAATTCCAGTCGCTTGGGTACCGATATGATGAAGTCATTGAAGTGCCAGGCACCTTCGCAAGAAGGGGCGGCATTATCGATATCTTTCCCGGCGATAGCAAATTCCCGGTAAGGATCGAGTTCTTAGGAAATGAGATTGATGGTATCAGGCAATATGATCCTAAAACCCAGCGTTCCAGCATTCAACTTCGGTCTCTTTTAATACTACCTGTAGAGGATACTTCCCATTCCGGAGAAGCAAACCTGCTGGATTATCTACCAGCAGAAACGCTGATAATTATGGATGATTGTCTACAAATCGAGACTGAAATTCAAAATATTGAGGATGAGATTGAAAAGATTACGGGATCTGATGCAGTTGATGAAAATGGCGTAGGTGATCTAGCTACTTGCTTTAGCTGGCAGGAGATAGCCCAAAAGATTGACCGCTTCAGCGACGTAATAGAACTTGGTTTGTGGGGAGCTAACGTTTCAACCGGCACTATAAATTACACAGTGCTGGTCAAACCGGCATCCAGTTATTCAGCGAGGTTTCAGACCTTTCTTGATCACTTGGCAGAATTACGAGTCGAATACAAAAGGTTGGTCATTGTCAGCCAGCAGGCTGACCGAATAAGTGAGTTACTGCGGGAACGCAATATAGACGTGTATCCGCAGGAAGCGCTGAAGCAAACACCACAGGAAGGTGCACTGGTATTGATTCGGGGCTCTCTGGACGGGGGATTTCAAATTACTAATAAATTTCTGCTGCTCACCGATCTGGAGCTATTCGGGATAATCAAACAAAGACGGGCGGTCAAGACGAGACCAGTGCGGCATCACTGGTTCCACAATGACATTAATGTAGGCGACCTGGTCGTCCACGTGGAGCATGGCATTGGCAGGTTTGCAGGAACCACGAAAATGGTCAACGGTGGGGTCCAAAAAGAGTACCTGGTGCTTGAGTACGCTGGTAGCGATACGCTCTACGTACCGGTGGACCAAGTGGATAGGGTCAACCTTTATATTGGAGGCGGTGAACGGGTGCCGGCCTTAAGCCACCTGGGTACGCAGGAATGGAACCGGACCCGGAAGAAGGTTAAAGAATCGGTGGCTGACATTGCTAAAGAGCTCATTGAGCTTTATGCGGCGAGGGAAGCATCCAGCGGCCTAGCATTTTCGACGGATACCCTGTGGCAGCAGGAGTTGGAGGCTTCATTTCCTTACGTTGAGACAGCGGACCAGGTGGAAGCTGTTAACGCTGTGAAGGAGGATATGGAGTCTGCCAAACCCATGGACAGGCTGGTATGTGGAGACGTAGGATACGGTAAAACCGAGGTTGCTTTAAGGGCGGCTTTCAAGGCTGTCATGGACAACAGGCAAGTAGCCGTCCTTGTGCCCACCACGATCCTTGCGCAGCAGCATATAAATACTTTCGGTGAACGTTTGAAGCCCTTCCCCGTGAAAATCGCCATGTTAAGCCGCTTTTGCACTCCAAAGCAGCAGGCGGATGTTATTTATAAGCTGGCCGATGGTTCCATAGACATCTGCATAGGGACGCACAGGTTATTACAAAAGGACGTAGTATTCAAGGACCTCGGCCTGGTGATCATTGACGAGGAGCAGCGTTTCGGTGTCGGACATAAAGAACATTTTAAAAAGATGAGGCAGGCGGCGGACGTTCTCACTTTAAGCGCAACCCCCATTCCGCGTACACTGCACATGTCGCTTTCCGGGATAAGGGATATGAGCACCATTGAAACTCCCCCGGAAGACCGCTTGCCCGTGAACACTTATGTGGGTGAGTTCAGCGAAAGGCTGGTGAGAGAAACCATATTGAGGGAGATGGAGCGTGATGGTCAGGTTTTCGTGGTGCACAATCGTGTGCAGAGCATCAACATTATGGCGCAGAAAATTGCCAACCTGGTTCCTGAAGCCAGGATAACTATTGCGCACGGACAAATGGACGAGGAGAAACTTGAGCGGGTAATGGCCGATTTCATCCAGGGCAAAAGCGATATCCTGGTGACGACCACGATCATAGAATCGGGTTTAGACATGCCAAACGTGAACACTCTTATAGTTAATGCTGCTGATAAACTGGGGCTGACACAGCTTTATCAGTTACGCGGCAGGATAGGCAGGGGAGCCAACACAGCTTATGCCTATTTTTTATTTGATTCAGGTAAGGATCTCACAGACCAGGCGAGGGAGCGTCTAAAAACGATTGCGCAGGCGACCGAACTGGGAGCGGGCTTTGCCATAGCAATGAAAGACCTCGAAATACGGGGCGCCGGTAACCTCCTGGGTGCTGAACAAAGCGGACATATCGCGACTGTCGGCTTCAACTATTATTGCCAGCTTTTGTCCGATGCTGTAGAGGGATTGAGGGCAAAGCGCGAAGGCCGCGAAACAAGGGTCAAAGCTGATACATCGGGAGTTTCAATCGATCTTCGCATCCCTGCATTTATACCGGAGGACTACGTGGAAAACACGCGGACCAGGTTTAATATTTATCGGAGACTGACTGATGTCGCTGGAGTACAGCAAATTAAAGATTTAGGTGAGGAACTCAGGGACAGGTTCGGAAAGATACCTGAAGAGATATCCAATCTTTTATACGTAGTAGAATTGAAGCTGGTGGCAATCCGGGCGGGCGTGGAATCGATTTTCCGTGATGAAGACGAAATAATAATCTCTTTTCGTGGTCCAGTTGGAATCAGCCGCAGGTCTCCAATCATTGAAAAGAAAATCGATGTCAAAGTAGGTAACAGGCAGGTAAGAATCGATATTGACGCCCTTGGTGATGCATGGAAGGATCTTTTAAAAGAATTGCTTGACGAGATTGCGGATATTAGTTCTTTTCGATAGGAGATCTTTCTATTAATCGTCTATGCCGGATTCCTGCAAGTAGTCTATCATGTCCTGCACGGTGATGATGTTGTCGGCATCGGTGTCGGGGATTTCGAATTTATTACCCGGTCTGCTAAAGTTATCCTCAACAGTAGTGAAAAACTCAGCGATATCATTGGGGTCCATATTAAGGTCATCAATAAATGAAGCCGAGGGTTCGATTAAGGACTCATCTACGCCAAGCTCGTCAACAAGTATCTTTTTTATTTTTTCGAATATCTTTGCCAATTGACCCCTCAATTAAATTATACTTGGAGATATATGAATCCATCAATTCACTTTTATCACTTATTTTGAACTTCAGAGATCACTGCTCCAAGGACACCATTAACGAACCTGGGAGACGTCTCCGAACCGAATTCCTTGGCAAGTTCTAATGCCTCGTTGATGGCCACCTTGTGTGGTACTTCGTTATGGATTAGTATCTCAAACAGGGCAAGCCTCAGGATAGAGCGGTCCATGGACGCCAGCTGGCTCACCGGGAATGCCGGGGCAAAGCGTTTTATAGTATCGTATAATGCTTGTATGTTGCTAGTAACGCCGTGTACCAGCTGGCCAGCAAAATCAGCTATTTCACCGGTTAGTTCTCTGTCTCTAAGGTTGCGTTCAAGAATCTGATCCGGGCTGTTGGCCGCAAACTCTGCCTCAAACAGGGTTTGCAGGGCAATAATCCTGGAGCGGCGACGTAGACCCATGGGCATTTAATAACCGGTTGAAAAAGAGCACGTGTTTAAATTCTCGACCCGGTTAGCTCCCGCTTCTACGCCACTTTATTATCTCGGCGGTGGTTTGAGCGTTGCTGATATTGAACGTCAAGGCTCCCGGGCTGATGCGCTTGATATACTTTGTCAGTAAATCTCCGGGGCCGACTTCAAAAAAAGTTGTAATGCCGCGGGCTAGCATCGTCTCAATCGACTGCTGCCATTTGATGGGATGGATGATCTGGCTGATCAGCTCTTCTTTAACGGCTTCAGCTGTATTTATGGGTTGGGCGGTGGCATTGGATACCACTGGGATGGAGGGGTTTTCAAATTTGAACTGTGAAACCGCGCTGATCATTCCTTCAAGTGCCGGTTCCATCATGGAAGAATAGAAAGCGCCGCTGGCTTTTACAGGAACCATGCGCCTCGCGCCTTTGACCCGTGCCAGCCTTCTGGCTTTTGCCAGCTTCTGCTCATCACCGCTGATCACGACATAGTCGGGCGCATTTATACTCGAGATCTCGACACCTGTAGTGATGCAGATACCGTCGACTGTATCTTTATCAAGGTCCATGATGGCAAGCATGCCGCCGGGCTTGCGGCGACCTGCCTCGTTCATCAACCTGCCACGCTCGCGTACTAAACGAACAGCATCTCCCAGTTTCATTGAGCCCGCAGCCACTATCGCAGCGTATTCGCCGCAACCGTGGCCGGCGACGAGCATCGGGGGTGGCAAAGAATGGCCGCTGATTTCCTCTGCTGCCCTCAAGCACGCTATGCCAACAGTGAGGACGGCTGCCTGTACGTTCGTAGTTTGAGATAAATCCTCCTCGGGCCCCTCGAAGCAAAGGCGTGACAGGGGGAAACCTAATGTTTTATCTACTTCATCAAAGACTTCTCTTGCCGAATTATAGTGGACGTAAAGGTCTAGGCCCATACCAACTTGCCTGGACTCCTGGTCTGGAAAAACATAGGCCACTTTTATATCTTCGACCATTTACTTCCCTCCTTGAGATTCCATATACTCGTGGATTTCATATTGTTATTTACTTGATTTCTTTTTAGGACTTTTAATTTCGATTACTTCCCTGCCATCATAAGTGCCGCAGGTAGGGCAGACCTGGTGCGACAACTTCAAGCTGTGGCATCGAGAGCATTCGATCGTAGCTGCCGGTTTTTTGGCAAGATGACTGCGCCTTTTACCCTGGCGTGCCTTGGGGTATTTCTTTTTTGGAAGTGGTGCCATTTATACTTTGCTCTCCTTCTCTAATTGTAATAACCTTTCCCAACGGCGGTCGTAAGGCTTATTTTTATGCTGGCAATTGCCCTTGGCAAATTCGTGACCGCATACGGGGCAAATCCCCGGGCAATCTTGCCTGCAGAGTATTTTAGTAGGAGTTGCCATAATGATATATTGCCTGATTGCCTCCTCTAAATCGAGGATATGACTATCGTCTATGGTGAATTCGTCAAGGTCGGGATGCAAATGCGCGCCTGTGTTGATATCAACAATCGGGAAGTACTCGTCTTCCATATTGAACGTTACCTTTACGCAGGCTTCACCAAGACACTTGGCGCAGGTCCCCTTCACGTTTGCAGAAATTTCACCTGTCAACAGGATACCAAGGCTGGTGCGCGTGAGCCTCGCTTCACCCATTATA
>CAYLRS010000118.1:0-5554 GCA_964385895.1 uncultured Dehalococcoidales bacterium | reverse complement strand
AAAGCCAGGTCGCTGGGATACCAGTTTTAGGCGTTTTTCTCGGATATGCCTTTCCTATTCTCATTTTGCCATCCGGCGTGATACCCTATTAATGGAGGTTTCATGAGTACCGATAACGCTGCAAAGCAGCATAAAAACAGCGATAAGAAATCGCTTACAGAGCCAACCGAACCGCCTCCAGAAGAGAACGGCGGCAGGAAAAAGCTGGAAATAGAGATCAGCGATATGGAGGTTGATGACATACCTGCGGTATTCCACCTTGGAGAGCAGGTCTTTACTGCCGATAAGACACCGACCCTCTACCGCACCTGGGATGAGTTCGAGGTGGTCTCCATGTTCAATGCCGACCATGACTACTGCCTGGTAGCTGAACTCGAAGGTAGGATAATTGGTTTTACGCTGGGCAACGTGGTGGCGAAGAAAAAATCCGCCTGGAAATATGGCTACCTGGTATGGCTGGTAGTATCGCCCCAGTTCCAGCGGTTGGGCATTGCCAGCAGGCTTTTCAATAAGTTCGCCGATAAAATGATCGAGGATGGGGTACGTATGTTCATTGTGGACACGGAGGCGGACAACCTGCCTGCACTGCACTTCTTCCGTGCCAAGGGGTTTACCAGCCCTCAGCAGCATATTTACATGACCTATAACCCGGCTGCCACAGAACAGCAAAAAGAAAAAAAGCGCGGTACGAGAGGCAAGAAAAATGGGAACGACCACAGGCGCAACAGCTGATATCCAACCTGAGAGGCTGAAGAAGCTGCTTAAGGATCTGGTGGACATCTACAGCCCCTCAGGCAAGGAGGAGGAGATACTCGAATTCGCGGAGAATTATCTCAAAGGCTTCGGGCTTAACGTGAAACGGCAGCCTGTGGACGAGAACCGCTACAACATCGTGGTGCTGCCTCCAAAAACCGACGAGGTAGACCTCTGTTTCGTGGGGCATTTAGACACCGTTACGGCACACGACCTCGATGATTTCGGTTTTTATGAGGAGGATGAGCGGGCCTGCGGGCTGGGTACTACCGATATGAAGGCAGGCTGCGCCGCCATGATCGAGGCTTTCACGGTGCTGGCCGATAAGAAAGGAAGATTCCCCTCCGTGGGACTTGCCCTTGTAGTAGGTGAGGAGGAGGAGAGCGACGGCGCCAAGACGCTGGTGCGGGAATACCGCTTCCCCTTGGCCGTGGTGGCAGAGCCGACCAATATGATTCCCTGCCTGGGTCATTACGGTTACCTCGAGGTTCTGTTGCGCACGCGGGGTAAGAAGGCGCATTCCTCCATGCCGGAGCTGGGGCAGAATGCCATAGAAAACATGCTGAAGCTATTGCTCCAGGTTACGGAATATGCAACCTCGGTGCAGAGCGGCCTGGTTTATAACATCCGCCAGCTTTCCGGCTTCCCCGGCGGTTTCGTGGTGCCGGATACCTGTGAGGCGTGGCTGGACCTGCACTTGCCGCCGGACTCGCGCATGGACGTTTTGAAAGCGGAGCTTGAGCACCTGGTGGAGGATGCCAGCAAGGTCATCCCCGAACTGGATGCCTATATAAGGTTTGAGAACACGCAATCCGGCTACCGTATATCGCAGGACAGGCCGCTGGTACGAAAGCTCAGGGACGTCTGCAAGGGCATGAAGGTAGCCTGGGAGGCACAGGACTTTCGCAGCCACTCCGACGGCAATGTGCTCTGGGGAGCGGGTGTTGACCCCATTATCCTCGGCCCGGGCCGGCTCGAAACGGCGCACACGCCGGAGGAATCGGTCAATTTCACCCAGGTGGTGCAGGCGGCGCAGCTTTACGTCAATTTCGCGCTCGCCGTATAGCACATCGGATGTGATAAAAGTCCTAAACAGCAGGCAGCGCGGCTGGTAATATATCGGGGAAAATTGCGGGTAAAGGAGGATTTATATCATGTCTAAGTCTGAAGATGCCCTCAGGGCAGCCTTCGCGGGAGAATCACAGGCAAACAGGAAATATCTGGCGTTTGCTGCAGCAGCCGGTAAGGAGGGCTTTACCCAGGTAGCAAAGATGTTCAGGGCAGCAGCCGAAGCCGAGACAGTGCATGCCATGAACCATCTCAGGGCGCTAAAAGGCATCAAGGGCACCAGGGAGAACCTGCAGGAGGCCTTCGGCGGCGAGACCCACGAGTTCAAAAGCATGTACCCGGAGATGATCGCCACGGCCAGAGCAGAGGCCAACAAGGACGCCCTGCGCACCTTCGAATGGGCTAACGCGGTAGAGCAGGTGCATGCCAAGCTGTACCAGGGGTTGCTGGACAATCTGGGCGAGGGCAAGGAGACATATTCATACTACATATGTCCGGTCTGCGGCTACACCGCAGAGAAAGAAGCGCCCGACGCCTGCCCAGTCTGCGGCACCAGCGGCAAGATGTTCAAGAAAGTGGACTAAAAGTTCCAAATACCAAATGCCGGGCTCAAACAATGTAGAAATACTAAATACTAAATGCACTGAAGTAACATTGGCGTAATTCTATAGCCAGTCCATTACAACGGGCATTATTTTTTATCGGGGAGTTGATACACGATGCCGTTTCCCGTACTTTCCAAGACGAAATTTATGCATGGCATGCAGTGCCATAAGTTGTTATGGACAGAGCTGCATGAGCCACAGCTTGTGCAGCAGCCGGATGAGGTGACGCAGCACAGGTTCGACCAGGGACATCTGGTTGGACATCTGGCAAAGGGGCTCTTCCCGAATGGCATTGATATCCCAACGAAGGATATTGCTGCTAACATCAAGATGACAAAAGAGTACCTTTCCCGGCAGGCGCCACTTTTTGAGGCTGGGATATCTGCCGGGAACATCTACTCCAGGCTGGATATTTTGAACCCTGCCGGCGACGGCGCGTGGGATATTATCGAGGTGAAGAGCGCGGCCAGCGTCAAGGACGAGTATAAATGTGAAGTTGCTTTCCAGAGGCTGTGCTGTGAGGGTGCCGGTCTGAAGATAAGGAAATGCAGTGTGGCCCGTATTAACACACAGTTTGTGAAGAATGGTGAGATCGATCCCCGGCAATTATTCATAATTGAGGACATAACAGATGAGGTTAACGGTCTCATCGCCGGCGAATTGCGGTCAAGGGTGGAAGAAATCCTGACCGTCATGAGGATGCGGCAGTGCCCGGATGTCGCCATCGGAAAGCACTGCAGCGCCCCCTACGAATGCCCGCTGCGAGAAATATGCTGGGCATTCCTTCCCGAGCACCACGTTTTCAGCCTGTATTACGGCGGTAGTAGGAGCGTTGAGCTATTTAACAGAGGGATATGTGCTATCGCGGACATCCCTGAAGGCACCAAACTTTATGAGAAGCAAATAATACAGAGAGATTGTGTGAAATGCGGCCAGCCTCATATCAATAGTGAAGCTATCTGTGCCTTCCTGCGGGCGCTGCAATACCAGGTTTATTATCTGGATTTCGAGACCTTTAGTACTGCCATACCACTGCTGGAGGGCACCAGGCCATACCAGTCCATCCCTTTCCAGTTCTCGCTGCACGTGGTTAAATTGCCCGGTGCGGAGGCGGAGCATTTCAGCTACCTGGCTGAGGGAAAGGATGACCCCCGTCCACGGCTGCTGGCTGAGCTTAAGAAGCTCATCGGTGACATCGGGAGTATAGTGGCCTACAACTCGGGTTTCGAGCAGCAGGTCTTAAAAGATTTAAGTGCTGTCTTTCCGGAGCATTCAGCCTGGGTTGAGAGTCTGTATCCGCGGATAATAGACCTGCTCAAGCCTTTCAGCAATTTCCATTATTACCATCCTGACCAGAAGGGGAGCGCGTCGCTAAAGAAAGTCCTGCCTGCCCTGACAGGCATAAGCCACGAGGACCTGGCTATCAGCGACGGGCAGCTTGCCGGTATATACTACCTTGATGCCACCTACGGCGACGTCAGCGGGGAAGAGAGGCGGTCGATCCGGCAGCACCTTGAGGAATACTGTGGCTTGGACACAAGGGGGATGGCGCTGATCGTGGAAAGGCTATATGCGATTATTGAGTAGTCTGCAACAGATGCAAGCAAAAGGTTTATGCCGCCGGACTACGGTATGGCTATTTCGTCGATCGGCAACTCCACGATTTTGTCGTTTATGATCAGGAAAACATCGAGCCGGCAGTCCTCATTGTTTGAAGGATCATGGATGGTCAAGTTCCCGTAGTCGGGGGCGAGGCAGATCAGGTGCCGGACGGCATTAACCAGTTTTTCCTTGGTCTTGTTATTGCCTGATTCCCGGTATTTTTTCAGGAAATGCAGCGCCATGTAATGCCAGGGCGGGAATACGTTGGAGTTGATATTCAAGGCTGTGCGGAAAAGTGCAAAGGCCTCATCGATGCGCTTAAGGTTATACAGGCTGACAGCCTTATTTGTTATCGCTAAAAGGTTATCCGGTTCCATCTCAAGCGCCCGGTCAAAACACCGGATGGCGTCCTCATTATGATCCAGCTTGAAGTGGCACAGCCCGGTTTTGAACAAATCATCGAATGTGATTTCCTTTTCGTGATCCTTTACTAAGGTATTACAATATTTGAGAGAATCGGAATATTCCTCATCTGCCAGGTGCTTATCTATGAGCAATCTCAAGTCGTCAGTTTTCATACCGTGCTCCTTGGGAACAATTTAATGGCCGAATTATGGAATGACTTGTTCAACAATATCATATTTTTTAACATTGGCCAAAAAGTAGCCGGTTAATCGAGTGACCATACATGTTGACAGCTTGTAGCCCAATTGCCATACTGTTCAATGTTCAAAGGTATACATATTGAAATCAGGGTGAGTATAAATTGACTATAGAGATCGTGCCCGGAGTTTACCGGCTTAGTGGAATCTGGGATAACGTAGATTTGGGTGCCAACGTATATCTGATAGCAGATGACACCCTGACGCTTGTTGACACGGGGTTCAAGGGCAAAGCCCAAGAGATAATGAAAAGAATAGTCAGGCTGGGATATTCTTTCTCTGATATAGCCAACATCATCCTCACGCATCACCATCCCGATCACACAGGCAACCTGGCTGCCCTCAAGGAAATTACGCAGGCCAGGGTCATTGCGCACCGTGCCGACGCTGTATATATAGACGGCAGTCTGCCGCAGCCGGGGCCTTCAGGCCCGCAGTGGCTGAGAAATATGTCAGGTCATTTGGGCTGGCTGCTGAATACTGCGCCGGCGGAAGTGGATATACAGGTCGATGATGGTGATGAATTGCCGGTATCTGGTGGCATCAAGATATTGCACACTCCCGGACATACACCCGGCAGCATTTGTATCTTTTTAAAGCAGAAGGGAGTTGTCCTTGTGGGTGACCTGCTGGCTCAACGTTTTGGCCTTAGACTACCTTCCATTCCGTTCACAGCCGATACAGCCCGGGCGATTGAGTCCGTTAAAAAACTGGCTGACCAGGAATTTGATGTTATTTGTTTCGGGCACGGCTTACCGCTTAAGCGCAGAGCAAGCAGCAGGGTGATTGAGTTTGCCAGCAGGCTCAATAGAAATGTAAAAAAGTGAACGGTAGTACTATAATATACGCGGTCAGGTCGCCATT
>CAYLRS010000117.1:0-5598 GCA_964385895.1 uncultured Dehalococcoidales bacterium | reverse complement strand
AGACCCAACCTGTTAATAATATAAATTAGCGACGTTTTCGTCAATTCAAATAAACATGCCGCGGTAATATTGTAATTCATGAAGTCACTAGTATATAATCCCGAAACAGGTAAAGGATATAATGGCTGAGTATGGTTTTGGCCCCTCCTCGAAGGAAGACCAGTTTGTGTACGGTGCCCAGAGGCCCGGCTACCCCGGAAAGTTCGTGCAGAAGCAGTTCGTGGACGAATGGCTTGGTTTCATGAAAAAGCAGGGCATTGGCAGGGTTGTATGCCTGCTTTCCGAGGAAGAGCTGAAGTATTATCCCACACTGGCAGGTGGACTGCTGGGTAATTACATAGAAAACTTTGGCGAGGATAACGTGCTATGGGAGCCCGACGCCGACAGGCATCTCTGCGGTGCCAAGGCTATAATACACATCTGTTCTTTCCTTTACGATTCTGTCTTAAACCGACGGAAGTCCGTGGTGCACTGCTCGGCCGGTCTTGGCAGGACGGGGTTGGTGCTGGCCGCCTGGTTGGTTTACGGGCACCGCATGACCGAGCGCAAGGCGCTCAAGACTGTAGAGGAACAGAACCGGAGTCCTCGCGAAGCCGTTTTCTATAGAAATGCCAGCGAAGCTGATTTATTGCGGGTTTTGGGCGCAGCGCGGGAGCTTGATAAAACAGCATAGGGTGGGAAATAGAAAAGACATTCACATCAGAAAAATTCCAAATTCCAAAAACCAAATTCCAAACAAGTGCCCATATTCAAAATATTAAAAATTTACGATTTTGAATTTAATTGCTGTTTGGAGCTTGGAATTTGAAGCTTGGAGTTTATTTACCAAACAAGAATGGTGATGAGGCGAACGGGTACATCTATCCCTCAAACTCCCTCTTGTACCTCTCCCAAAGGGCGCCTGCTTTGAAAGCCTCGATGCAGGCACGCATGACATCGTACTGGGCTAAATTCGTTTCCATGAAGGATGTGACCACCTTTACCCAGTCTTCAGAGGGCGTGATCTCCTCCGCGCTCTTCTCGTACCGCTTAACAAACCGCTCGAACTTGTCCTCCAGCCGTAGTTCCCTGGCTTTTTTCTGGTAGCCCACTGTATGCTTTTTCAGGATGTCCTCAATTTGCCTTTGCCACAGGGGCGCCGCGGATTTTATAGCCTTTTCCATTTCTGAACCAGCAGACCGGAAAAGGATATATCTGGGGAACCTGTACCTGGATAGCATGACGTCCCAGGATAGCTTTATCCTATTCTCTTTCTCCATGTTAAGCAGCGCGGGAAGTATCTTCTTAAATATTAAAGTTTCCTTCTCGCTACCGGATACGTCATGGGCAAAGTGGGCGATAAGTTCGGTAAGCCTTATCTTGTCGGTGCCGGTTTTAGATATGTACCTGAAAATTTTATCTTCCATAAAAGCACCTCCTGGTAAAACATTGCGGTTCAGAGGTCCTGACTTAATTTTAGCACAGACTTTGGACACTTAACGGATAAAAGCTATAAAATACCTCTCTATGGATTTTTGAAGGATAAAAAATGACAGAGCTAAAAATTATATCAGAAGGCAAAGATAACGGGGACGGCGTTATTATGAGCGGCCGTACCCGCAGGGGCACGGACATTTATTGCCTCGGCGTGCCGCTGTTCTACTCTATGGGCGGTGACTGGGACCTGGGCCCGACATGGTGCTACGTTATAGCCGGGAAAAAAGTAACGCTCGTAGATACCGGCCAGTTCGGCAAGTTTGACGTACTTAAGGCCATGCTGGAGAAGGCCGGGTTCTCCCTGAAAGACATAGAACGGGTGATCATTACTCACGGGCATGAAGACCATGACGGCAATATTCCCGAAGTAATCGAAGCCACAGGGGCAAAGCTATGGGCGCATTTTGCCTATGAGAATATGGTTGCTTATTACCCGGGCATAAATGACGGCGCCGCGCGGCCCGATTTTCCGGGTTCCTGCCGCTGCTGCCTTATGCCTGATAAATTCAACGCCTCTTGCAGGTCTTATCACCAGAAGAGGAGCCATCTCAAGGTTGACCAGGTTGTGGGGGGCGACGGCACGGTTTCATTCACGGGTGATTTCAGGTTCATGTCGACGCCGGGACATTCGCCGGATGCCATTTGCACTATACTGGAAGACGAGGTGGTTTTCACGGGCGATACGGTCCTAGCCACGATTACGCCGCACCCGTCTTTAATGCTGGAATACCTGGTCAACCGGCGGATCCTGCCTTCACAATATGCAATTGACAACACCTCGTATGGATTAATGGTGTATATAAGATCGCTAAACGAGATAAAGAACAGTTGCAAAGAGGTTGATCTATTGCTCCCGGGCCATAGGCTCTATGAAAAGGGCAGGATAAACTTGCTCAAGCCTGTGGAGAGGGCTGAGGAGATAATCCGTTTCCACAAGGAGCGGTGTGCCAATATTCTGGGCATTATGCGAGAAAAAGTTATGGGACTCGAAGAAATTTCTATAGAGCTGTTCCCGTCGAGGCTACGGGCGGGGTTCGGTAGATTCCTCTCCCAGCGCGAGGTCATGAGCCACCTCGAACTCATGGCTGAATGTGGCGATATAACATGGGTGGACAAAAATAACTTCGCCTCAAGGACGACCGGGTCAAAGAACTACACGGATTTTTTCAGCAAGTTTATTTAACCATGAGATCGCTGCGTCACCTTCGGTTCCTCGCGATGACATGTTTTCTGATGTCGTTGCGAGCTTAGCGAAGCAATCCCATGATCAAAGTTTTCAATAATCAATAGGAGGGGAAAAATGTTAGTGGTCACAGCAGTAATGAAAGCCAAAGACGGCGAGGCAGAAAACCTGGCGAAAGTTATCAAGGAATACGCGCCCAGGTTCCTCAAGGATCCCGGGACTATTATGTATGAGGTATCCAGACGCGCTGATAACACGAACATATTTTTCTTTTATGAGAAGTACGAGAATGATAAGGCGCTGACCTATCATTCGTCAGCGCCTCATTTCAAAGATATGTTCACCACTTTGAAGCCCTGCCTGGATGGCAGGGTTGAAATATTGATGTTAAACGAGATTTAGCTTACTAATACTGCTATTTCATTACGGGTGCGAGCAGGAGGTCTGGCTGTCAGAATGGGAGCATCTTGAACGACGACGGCAACCACCAATAGATAAGAAAAAGCACAGCCATATAAATCAGCCAGCCGAAAAAACAGGTTGCCATTGCTTTACCTGCTGTGAACTCAAAGGTTTGCATAACGGCTACTACACCGGCAGCAAGCGTCCAGATTCCCACTAATAGTGTAATTACCCATCCTATAAAGGGCATGAAACACAGTATTCTTACTACTCCCGGAGAGTTGGCAAACCCCATAGTCCTGATCAGAGAACCAAAGCTGACATCCTTTTCGGGACCTTTAAATACGGTAGTCCCGAAAAAATAGGTTATGAGTACCCAGGCGAACCAGCCCACCAGGGAAGCTAATAAACCGCTAAGGAGCCCCCAGAGGAACCACATAGCACCATGGCCACCCAGTAAGCCCGCTATCCCCATACCGAGACTCGTGGCCACGCTTGCCAGCAGAGCTATCATGATCGCCTGGGCGGTTGCGTCCTCCTCGGTTTCCACCTGCTCGTAGAGGCTGGTGTCAAGCCTAGCCGCCCGCAGCATGCGGTTGAGAAGCCTTTTCCAGATCTCCATGCGAAGCCTCCTTAGACCCGCTTAAATCTATTATACCAGCTTATCGGCCATTAATTGACGGTGCGAAATACAAATTTCTTGTTCAAATCAGGTCAACGGTGTTAAAATATCTGCTGTTTTGTTGTCGATACCTCACAGTTTTGTAGCTATTTTTTACTCGAAGGCCGATGTACAAAATGCCTGATTTGGATAAGTTTTTCTCTCCGCGCTCGCTGGCTTTTCTAGGCGCCTCCGCTGATCATGGGAAATGGGGCTACCGGGTGCTCTCCAATATTGTATCCGGTGGTTTCCAGGGCAAGATATACCCAATCAATCCAAAAGGTGGCGCGATACTCGGGATACCCGTTTTTCAGAGCGTTAGCGACGTACCGGAAGTGCCCGATCTAGCCATAATAGTTGTGCCGCCACCAAGTATGATTGATACCATCAGGGAATGTGTCAATAAAGGTGTCAAAGCAGGTGTTGTTATTACGGCGGGCTTTGCCGAATTAGGAGAGGTGGGATCAAAGCTGCAGCAGGAAATGGTTGAGCTTGCCCGTAAAGGCGGCATGTCCCTTATAGGACCCAATTGCTTCGGCATACTCAGCACTCCGGCTAAGCTCTATTCTCAGATGCCGCGCATATTTCCTCCAATTGGTCCCATCGGTGTTGTATCGCAGAGCGGGAACGTCGGCCTGACTATTTCGCGAAGGGCAATGGCCATTGATTTTGGCTGCAGCAGGGTGATCAGCACAGGCAATGAAGCAGATCTACACGCTGAGGATTTTGTGCAATACCTTGCAAGCGATGAGCAAACCAAAGTCATATTGAGCTATATAGAAGGTTTCAAGGATGGCAGGAGATTTTTCGAAATCGCGCGGCAAGCCAGCCGCGAGAAGCCTATCGTCATGATAAAGGTAGGCGAGACAGAAGCCGGCGCCTCGGCTGCGAAATCGCACACGGCTGCTTTGTCAGGATCCGATGTCATATTCGATGCGATGTGCAGGCAGGCAGGGATAATCAGGGTTCACAATCTAAATGAATTAATGAATGTCGGCGTCGGGTTTATTTGTAACCCACTTCCAAAAGGACGGCGGGTAGGCATCGTGACACTGGGTGGTGGTTGGGGGGTCCTGGCCGCGGATGCTTGCGCCAAGCTGGGGCTTGATGTTGTGAAGCTGTCAGATGAAATACTGAATGAGCTGGACTCGTTTCTACCTGCGTGGTGGAGCAGGAATAATCCCATCGACCTTGTGGCAGGTGCCATGGGCGATGAGATGCTACGTGTAATAGAGATACTTGCCAGGTGGGATAAAACAGACAGTATAATCTCACTGGGAATCCCGATTCCTCCGCTTGCATGGTCGGAAATACCTCAGGGTGAAGAGGAGAAAGAACAGCGCATCAAGGTAATAAGGGATGTCTTCCTAAATTCTTTCCAGAAGATTAAAGATATCACTGTAAAATACGGGAAACCGGTGATCGTAGCGACTGAGAAGCCTTTGCCCCAGGGCGAGCGCAACCTCGAGCAGGAAATAATACACGGTGTCTCCAAACTCAACATGTTCAGCTATACCATGCCTGATGAAGCAGCAATGGTACTGCAAGCTATGGCGCAGTATAGTGAATACCTGCAGCGCTTGCAGGTTCCTGCATGCATGAAGGGCCTCTAATAGCAAGGAATATCACGCCGAAGGTCGCCGTGATGAGAATAAAGCTGATAAATATTAGTATCAGCGCTATCCTGGATTTGTCGTTCATAGCACCAAAATATATATTACACTAATGATAGATTTATAGCATACTTTAATAATGGCATTTAAATAATTGGCCTATCGGAATATAATGCAGAGGAAATCTATTAATGGGAGGTAGGTATGCTGGAATCACTGGCTCGTAACTGGTGGCTTACCGCTCTGCGCGGCCTGCTTGCACT
>CAYLRS010000116.1:0-5623 GCA_964385895.1 uncultured Dehalococcoidales bacterium | reverse complement strand
CGAACCCATACCATGAATAATAAATTTATCCCAGCTATTGTATATGCGGCTCACAGCTTCTTCGCCGTTGATAACACTGCACAAAGATGGATAGTACCAATCCATGGCAAAGGCTGATTTGCTTTCTCCTGCAAGCTGTCCCTCGTAAGGCAAGGGCATGCTCAAAATAGCCTTACGCAGCGTTTCATTGGCAACTCTCCAATCAATCCTCTCTTCCCCTATCAGCGAGGCAACTTGCGATGCGCATTTAATGCTTAAGTAGGTGGAACTGCAGCTTGCTATCTGGGCTGACGGATAGACTACACCTTTGGTATCCCTGGCCCAGTATATTTCGCCTTCGGGCCCCCGCATATCCAGAACGAAGTCAATCGCTGACCTGATGCACGGCCACATTTCTCGTACAAAATGCAGGTCACCTGTAGCAAGGTAATGATGCCACACACCGACAGCAATGTACGAAATAGCATGTGATATTTTATAGGTTTCCCTGGGTTTTCCATTCTGATAAGACGCATACCAGCTTCCATCGCTTAACTGCACAGCGGCAAGCCATTCATAAGCCTTCTCTGCTTCTCTATGAAATTTTCCGGTATCGATGGCCATGGCACATTCGACATGAGTCCACGGCTCCACAACACCACCCTCGAGATCCGGCAAGGGACCGTGTTTTTCCTGGATGCAGACGATACTTTCCAGGGTAGGTTTCAGGAACTGATCAGACACCAGTTCGTCCAGGTCATACGTATCAAAGTAAGTTATGTTTTCCACGCCCATTATTTACCCCGCTTTTACTCCAGCCTGATATTCGATCGCCGCCCGGTAATATTCGGCTGTTTGTTTCGCCGTGTTGTCCCAGTTGAACAATTTAAGCACCCTTTCGCGACCCCTGGCTCCAAGCTGTCTGCGTTTATTTTTATCATCAAGCAGCGTTCTAACTGCCTGTACAATAGCACGTGTATCTTTGGGCGGTACCAGTATTCCCGCATCACCAACTACCTCGGGCAGCGCACCGGCGGTCGTGGAGACAACGGGAGTGCCGCAGGACATGGCCTCCGCAGCCGGAAGGCCAAAACCTTCATACACCGACGGTACTACAAGCATACTGGCTTCAGAATAATGCCTTACCAGTTCAGATGTATCCACTTTCCCCGCATACGTAACACAATCACCGAGTTTCAGTTCCTCTATCAAACCTTCAGTATAGCCGTCCTTCATCGGCTTACCTACAATAACAAGTTCAACGTCCCGCTCCCGGCGCAACCCGGCAACCGCTTCAAGTAAAAATTTCAGGCCTTTAAGCGGGGTATCCCCGCTATTAATAACAAGTATTCTGTTTTCAAAACGTTTCGATCCCGGCACCTCTTTGAAAATCTCACTATCAACACCGCAATAAATAACCTTAAACCTGTCTGCCGGAAGTTTAAAATTCTCCATTATCTCCCTGAGGGAATTCTGAGAATCAGTAATAAAGTGAGATAGTCTGTTAGCTACCTTTTTTTGAGTTTCCGCAAATGAGTACCACCTTCGAATCCCCATGGATTGCCATAACGATTTTGATGCTTTGAGCGCCAGGTCACGGTCTATGGTTATCGGGTGGTGAATGGTTACCACCATGGGGATTCCCAACTGTCTTATTTTTAATATCCCCCGGGTTATACACTGATTATCGTGGATGATGTCATACTTTTTAGCATGCCCGTTTTGGCGAAACATATTGTAAGCACGCATGCCAAAAGTCACCGGTTCGGTAAAGAAGCCGCCGCACTCACCTATCCACTCAACGAAATTAGGCCAGGTATTTAACTTGCCTGGATTAATAGCAAACCTTCTATACTCAGGCAGGGTGTATAAATCGAGGCTTGGTAATTTAATAAGATTAATGCCATCCACCAGGTCAGGATAAGGAGGCCCGGCTACTACATCGACTTCATGCCCCAGCTTGCGAAGTGCCTGGCTGAGATACCTGACATATATCCCCTGTCCACCGGAATATTTATAGGCCCTGTAGCTGAGTAAGCAAATGCGCATCGATATCCGCCCGTCCTACTACTTAAAAAATAAATCAAAAATACTGCATCATTTTACATGTATCTAAGCGAATTAGCAACATTATGGAAATTACAGGCCCTGATTATACTTTGACGCTATTACTATGTTTCTGCCTGACAGCTTCCAAATATACTTCCAAAGTTCGCTTCGCGGCTTCCTTCCAGCTGAACTGCTCCAGGATTCGCTTGCGACCAAGAATGCTGAATTCCTTTCTTCTTTCTGGATCATCAAGCAACTGCGAGATAGAATTGGTCAGTGCATGGGAATCGGCGGGCGGTACCAGCAGCCCGGCGTCACCCACTACCTCCGGCAGTGCCCCGGCAGTGGTCGAGACCACCGGCGCGCCACAGGCCATGGCCTCCGCTGCAGGTATACCGAATCCCTCGTAGGTAGAAGGCACGGCAACCAGGGTTGCGCTCCTGTATAAACGGACGAGCTCAGCAGTATCAATTTTATTGACGAACTGAACGCGGTCAGCTATCCCCAACCTGTCCATAAGCTTTTCTGTAACGCCATCTCCCAGCGTTGTACCAACGACAACAAGCTTCACATCGTATTTATGACGCAACTCAGCCAGCGCTTCAAGTAAAAACCTCAGGCCTTTAACGAAGGTATCCCGGCTCATGACCATCAGTATCATGTTATCCAGACGCTCGACTTCTTCCGAAGGGCTGAAGATCTCGGTGTCTATACCGTTATATACAACATATAGCCGTGATTCCGGTACTTTAAACACCTCGCTGATATGCCGCTTTGCCATTTCCGATACCGTAATAATATGTGAAAGCTGCCGCGCCACTTTTATCTGCATATTGATAAAAGAAAACCAGCGACGGTAACCCAGCTTGTCCTTGAAGGACTTCGCCGATTTAATGGCGAGATCACGGTCGATAGTTACCGGGTGATGAATCGTCTCAACCACCGGGTATCCCAGCTTCTGTATATCGGCTATACCATAGGACAGCGTCTGGTTGTCATGAATTACATCGTATTTTTTATTCCCGTTATCAACCAAATACCTGTAAGCCCGCATGCCGAAAGCTAACGGTTCCGAGAAATATCCCGTGGCAGTGCCTGACCACTCGACAAAATTGGGATACGTATTAAGTTTTAGCGGGTTTATAAATAGGCGCTGCCATGAATTCAACGTGTATAGATCCAGGCCGGGCAATTTTATCAGGCCAACGCCATCGTCTACGATAGGATATGGCGGCCCGGACATCAGATCCACCTCGTGTCCCAGGTCGCGTAACGCATTGCTCAGGTAGCGCATGTAAATACCCTGTCCACCCGAATACGGATAGCTTCTATAACTCAATATGCAGATTCGCATGGTTCCAGCTTTGATTAAGTATTAAATTGACGGTGTTAGATATCATATCAAATTTGCTTGATATGCGCGATAATATCGCAGACTACTAAAATCGCTTAAAAGCAAATAAATAGCTGATTCTGATTAACAAGATGTGGAATGACCTTGGCGCAGCTCTATTCCTGTTCTATAAGTATGTAACCCGAGGCAGTAAAGGAACACTTATACTGACGATCATAGTAACTATGTTTGCGTTCGTTCAAATCAACCTCATATCAGGGATATTTAGCGGAGCTATAAGCCTTGCGTACCAGCAGGTCAAGGATAACTACGTTTCAAATATTGTGATTCAGCCTGGACCAGATGAGGATTACATTACACAGGTTTCCCTTATAAAAAATAAAATCAATTCAGTTCCGGGTGTTGTCAGTTGCTCTTCCAGGTATGCAATGGGAGCAAGTATTTCCTATGACCCTGATAAAAACGGAAAGGACGTCAAATCAATTGGGTGGACAGTCAAATCAATTAACACGGAAGAGGAAACAAGGGTAACCAGCATCCAGGATTTCATGATTGCCGGCCAGTACCTTGAAGACTCAGACCGGGATAAGATTATTATGGGAAGGGAGATTTCCGGAGGCTTTGGTGCGAGCCTCGAGGTGCAGTCATTAAGAGGGGCAAACATCGGGGACGAAGTGACTGTGTACTACAATAACGGGGTTAAACGCGTGTATAAGATCAAGGGGATCTATTCCACTATTTTCCCGCTATCAGATATGGGGGTCTTTGTTACTGAAAAGGAGATGGAATCCGTCCTTGGTGTGCATAATAGGGCCTCCGAGATCCTTGTAAAGACAGATCAGCAGTATCCAGAGCAGTATTACATGCAGGAACTCAGACGAACCGGCCTCGAAAAGGAGGAGCTACGGCCCTGGATTGATTTCATCGGCCTCATATCCGGCATCACTCAGAGCTTCGACATTATTAAGAAAATAGTGTTTTTCATAGGAATGGTGGTCGCCGGTGTAACCATATTCATCGTTATTTTTATCGCTACTACCAGCAGAAGAAAACAGATCGGGATAATGAAAGCCATCGGCATGAAAGAGGGTATAGTGGTTGCATCCTACGTATTCCTGGCGCTCTTCTATTCGATACTCGGTATCAGTATAGGCACAGCTGTAATCGAGTTCATACTCAAACCTTATTTTATAAGTCATCCACTTGATTTGCCTATGGGGAGAGTCAGCCTCCTGATTATGCAGGGAGATTTTATCACCAGTGTGATATCTATGATTGCCGTGAGTATTATCGCCGGGTTTGTACCTTCCTGGCGCGTTACAAGGGAAAATATTATTAAGGCTATCTGGGGGTAACATCCTGATGATCAAGGTCAAGGACCTGGTAAAAATATATGAAGGGCATGTGCCCGTACATGCCCTCAAAGGCGTGAGTTTTGAGGTATCCGAAGGGGAATTCGTATCTATCATGGGCCCCAGCGGCTCCGGCAAATCCACCTTGCTCCACCAGCTGGCCCTGCTGGACTCCCCGACGTCCGGGCTAATCCTGCTGAACGATATCGATGTTTTAAAGTTCTCAGACCGTAAGAAGACTGATTTCCGCTTGAGGAATCTCGGCTATGTGTTTCAAGAATACGCACTGATCCCGGAGCTGAATGCTGTAGAAAATGCCTTTTTACCACTTATGCTGCTTGGCGCTCGCAGAAGAGAATATCTCAAGGTAACCGGTGAGTTACTCTCCAAAGTCGGCCTGGGTGAACGGTTACACCACCTCATAAGCCAGCTATCCGGTGGTGAACAGCAGAGGGTGGCTATCGCAAGAGCCCTTGTCAATAAGTCCAAAATCCTCTTTGCTGACGAACCGTGCGCCAACCTCGACACCGAGAATAAGGGCATCGTTTTGCGTCTTTTACGGCAGCTTTGTGACCAGCTCGGCCAGACAATACTTATGGTGACCCATGAACCGGAGCAAAGGGAGGTTACTGACAGGGTGATCTGGCTTCGAGATGGATTGATCGAAAAAGAGGAGTTGATAAAAGAAGATACCAGGGATCACGCGTTGCACGACAGCTATAGAACCCTCAAGTCAGCGCCGCAGTTATAAATCCGGGGTAAATTCAGCGGGCTTTCCCCTGATCGGCAACTGCCTTTTGCGCTTTCTCGATTTCCTCCGCGCTGGCCAGGTAATAGCTTTTTAGCTTCCTCAAATCGTTATCAAGCTCATACACCAGCGGTATGCCGG
>CAYLRS010000115.1:0-5654 GCA_964385895.1 uncultured Dehalococcoidales bacterium | reverse complement strand
GACCGTTTCAAGGAGATGGTTGCTGTTCCGGACCATGTCCGGGATGTATTCCTGGATATAGGGCGCAAAAACCTCAAGATCGTAATAGCCACCAACCCCATCTGGCCGCTGAACGCCCAGATGAAGAGGTTATCGTGGGCAGGCCTGGGGGATATCGATTTCGCCCTGATCACGAATATAGACAACATGACCTTCTGCAAGCCTCAGATAGGCTACTATCAGGAGATATGCCGCAAGATCGGGGAAAGGGCGGAGGATTGCCTGATGGTGGGTGACGACCCGGCCAATGACATGGTGGTGGCCAGGATCGGCATGAAGACATACCTTACGGTGGACAGCCTCAATCATGTCGAGTCACCGCTGGCTCTGAGCAAACAGGTGATAGGCAACAATACCGAGGGCATCCCACCGGCCGACTTCAAGGGTCCGCTGGCCTGTGTGCCTGAAGCTGTGGATACCTTATTGCGGGGCAGGCCCGGTAAATAGTCTTAACTGGGCTTGCAACGGCGGGAAGAGGCCAGCGGAAGCCGCGATGACAAAGGCCAGGATTACAAAAGCAACAAACACTCTGATTCCAACTCCGATCCACTTGCGCGCGCGTTCGCTAAATAGAAAGTAAAGACGCGCGACGCCCCACATAGCCACCAGGAGCAACAGGCAGGTAATAATGTACCAGCCTTCAGATAATTTCCACCATCCTCCAGAAAGCGTTGATCAGTATCATAGTGACTATGGCAAAGCCCCTCGCCATGTCCAGTCCGCGATTCCTGTTCATGCTATATCCCTGCTTATCAATCCGTCTGGCGATTGCTACCCTGTGCTTTTTATTGTATTATACTGCTCCCTATTAAGATATACGCCTGTGTGCCTGAAGCTATAGGGAATCTGTGAGGGAACTAACGGGGATTGCATAGTATAGTATAATAGGCGTGGACAAAACGGTTATCAATACTGGTGGGTAGTCTGGTTTAAGGTTTTAACGTGACAGATAATAACTATAATGAAGGTCTGCGGTGGCTTGACCAGGCTGTGGCTGATGCTAAAACGGCCAGTGATTGCCGGACAGCTAAGAACTTCTATGCCTGCGCCTTTTTCAGCCAGCAGGCTGCTGAAAAAGCATTGGAAGGATATCTATATTCGCAGGGTTACCGGGCGTTGATAACGCATGCGGTAACAGACCTGGTAGATGAGGCATCAAAATCACAGAAGCAATTCAAGAGATATAGCAATTATGCGAAAGAGCTGGATAGGCACTATATCGGATCAAGATATCCAAACTTTTACCCGTCAGGCGCACCTCACAAATACTATACAAATAAGATGGCAGAGAAATGCTTAAATTATGCAGAGTCGATATTAGCCGAAGTCAAGAATTATTTAAAGCCATGGATAATTACCGCGATAAATTGGTAAGGGAGCTGAAGCCCGAGCGTATTATCCTGTTTGGCTCATTCGCACGGGGGGATATCAACGAAGGTTCGGATGTGGATCTGATCGTTATTGCGGATTGGCAGCAGGATTTTCTGGATAGAATCAAAATCCTGATGGATTTAAACGACCGCCGGTTGCCCATTGAGCCCATAGGGTATACCCCTGATGAATTCAAACGTATGCGCAAAGAAGGTAACCCTTTCATAGAGGAAGTTGAGGCTACTGGGAAAATAATTTACTGACGGCATAAGGAGGAGAGATGGTTGAAGATTATGCGGAAAAAAGCTTCTGGCTGGGTAACTCGGGACCTTACAAGGAGAATCCTCCGCTCGAAGGCGACCTGAAGTGCGATGTGGCGGTGGTGGGCGGCGGCTTTGCCGGCATTGCGACGGCCTATTACCTCAAGAAAGCACAACCTTCTCTTAAAGTAGTTGTACTGGAAGGCCATGTTATCGGTTACGGGGCTTCCGGACGCAACGCTGGCTTTGCCATGACCACCTTCGGCCTGATGATGTCCATAACCAGGGCGTTTTTCGGTCCCGAAAAGACCAGGCAGTCTCACCAATACATGGAGAAGTCAGTCGACCTGGTGGGCGAGCTGGTGGCAGAGCACAAGCTGGACTGCGACTACGAGCGCCCCGGGTTCTTAAGGATAGCCACGACGCCAGCTTACGTGAAACGCATCAAGGAAGAGGTCGAGCTGGTGAAGTCGCTGGGGCTGGAAGGTGTGGACTGGATAGAGGCGGACGAGGTCCAGAAGCGGGTGAAGTCACCCCTTTACATGGGCGCCTGGTGGGAGCCGCGCTGTGCACTGGTGAACCCGGCCAGGCTGGCACGCGAGATGAAGAGAGTCGTGCTCAAGTACGGGGCGGAAGTTTATGAGAGGACGCCCGTCACAGAGATCAAGCGCACACAGCTGAACTTCAGCATAAAAACTCCCGGGGGCACGGTGACAGCGGAGAAAATAGCGCTGGCCACCAATGCCTATTCACTTGCCATACCGGAACTGAAAGCCATGCAGCAGCCCGTCTGGACTTATATTGTGCTCACCGAGCCGTTAAACAAGGAGCATCTCGCCGAGTTAGGCTGGCAGGGCCGCGAGGGCATCGAGGACTACCGCAACCTGGTGCACTATTACCGGCTGACGCCCGAGAACCGCCTGCTCATGGGTGGGCGCGATGTAATTGTGAAATACGGCGCCAACATGGACCATGATATGAACCCCGCAGTGTTCGCTCAGCTTGAGCAGGATATAGTAGATTTCTATCCCTGCCTCAAGGGTATCAAGATCACTCACAAATGGGGCGGACCCGTCTCGGTGCCATTGGACATGGTGCCGGCGCTGGGTTACCTGGGGGATAAGAGGGCGGTATATAGCCTGGGCTGTATGGGGCATGGCGTTTCGCTGACCCACCTCAACGGACAGGTCATGGCTGACCTCCTGTTTGAGCGCAAGACGCAGTGGACGGAGTGCTTCCCGGTGAACCGCAAGGTATTCAAGTGGCCCCCCGAGCCCATCCGCTTCGTCGGCGAGCTGGCCATTCTCAGCTACCTGCATGCCGAGGATGCCTGGCTGGAGCGAAAAGGATTGGGGCCGGCTAAGAAATAAAACGGATGATTTTTAAAATATCTTTTTAATCAGGTTAGTATACCTGAAACCAGCGGTTGTACTTGATGCCCGCATGACAGTTATGCGCTGACGTGCTAAAATCGTTCAGTTTTTAGCGGCTGGACTCTGGATCGAAAGCTATATGAACCCTGTATTAATACAGCTTTTTCTGCTGGTGCTCATCCTTATTTTCGCGCACACCGTAGAGACTGTATTTGGCTTTGGTGCGACCATAATCGCCATGGCCCTCGGCATTTACCTTTTCCCGCTGGACACGATACTGCCTGTGCTTGTAATGCTCGGCGTGCTGCAGAGTGCCTGGCTGGTGGGGCGCTGGTTCCGCCACCTGCAGTGGCGGGTGCTGCTTTTAAAGATACTGCCGGCGGCGGCGGTCGGCATGGTAATCGGCATCTATTACAGGACGCAGGTCGCGGATTACAAGCAGCTTATCATCCTTCTGGGTATTTTCGTCATGGCAGTCTCCATAATGGAGATAGTGCTTATATATCGAACCAGGGCGGCTGGTGGCAGCCTGCCCTGGTACCTGGGAATACCCATACTCGTTATCGGCGGCATATTCCACGGCATCTTTGCCTCGGGCGGGCCCCTCATCATTTACTATTCCAGCCGCGAACTGAAGGAGCCCGCCGATTTCCGCGCCACAATTTCAACGCTCTGGCTCATACTCAATATTGCCCTGCTGTTGAACCTGTACTCGGCAGGGCAGATCAACCTCGAGACCCTGACTATGACCGGCATAGTGCTGCCTGGTTTGATCGTGGGGATAGTCCTGGGCAGCTTCGTAAAGTTCAGGGCGATCGTATTCAAGGTGCTGCTCTATGTGCTGCTGTTCATCGCTGGCCTGCTATTGTTCATCCAGCAAATACTCAATCATTAAGTCCATGTTTCCTGTTCTTGCTAAAATCTATGGGTGCCTTTTGTGCCGGTATATTAGATAATGTTATAGCAGGATAATGAGCAAGAACACACGCAGATTCATCCCGCCGGGGCTGGCCTACATAGCCGATAACATAACTTCCCGTGATAACATACTTGGCCTGCCAAAAGAAGCCAGGGCTAATTGGGCAGCCGGGCTCGAATTTCCAAAGGACAGGTCGACCATATTTTTCGCCGGCTGCGGCTACCAGTACTCGTCGATGCTCGAGCCGCTGGTGGCACTGGTCAGGACCGCTGACAGGATGTCCATCAACCCGGACCTTCCCGTCGTGCTGGCGGGCGTGCCGAAAAAGCTGGGCGTGGATGTGGCCGGGCTTTATACTAAGGTCATGTCCCGCAATGAGGGCAGCGATGCACCGGTATTGCGCGATGCGGTCAGTGTACTGAAAGCGCTTGATCTTGACGTTGGCTACCTTGGCGAAGATGAACCCTGCTGCGGGGCCCCGCTTTACCATATGGGCCTGCAGAAGGAATTCTCCGTCAATGCAGGAAAGGCTTATGAAAAGCTGAAGTCGCTCGGCGTTAAAAAAATAATAGGCATCGTGCCTTCATGCACGCATGCCCTGCGCAACCTGTTTCCTGAGGTGATCCCGGGGTTCGACATCGAGGTGAGGCATTTTATCGAAATTGTTGCCGGGAATATTAAGAATGCGCACCTGAAGCTTCCACTAAAGGTAAAGGTGGTTTACCACGACCCGTGCCAGCTCGGCAGGTACATGGGTATCCTCGAGCAGCCGCGCAAGGTGCTTCAATCTATAGAGAATGTCGAGCTGGTGGAGCCTGAATGGACTGCCGGGGAGTGGTCCACCTGCTGCGGGGGAGGCGGCGGTTTTGAGGTGGTCTTCCCCGATATGAGCCAGACGCTGGCTGAGGGCAGGGTAGCCGAGCTGACCGAAACCGGCGCCGATATCATCACCACCCAGTGTCCGGGCTGCCTGATGCAGCTAAAAGAAGGCATCAAGCATATCAAAGATAAGAAAATTGAGGTAATGGACCTCGCTACCCTGCTGGCCAGGGCTATACCGCAGAAATGAACATAAAAAATGAACATAAGGTGGATGTGTCATCGCGAGGAGCGCAGCGACGCGGCGATCTAATGATAACGTGGGTTGCCATACTAAATGCTCACAATGACGTGAGGGGAATGAATGTCGATATCTAAAAACTACAGGAAGGAACTGAAGGACGCCGCCGGCAGCAAGAGGATAAGGCTTGCCCTTTCGCGCGCCATTAAAAGCTACCGGGAGAACACAAATAGTGCTCTTAAGAAGTTTCCTCACAGCATCAAGATGGCGGAGGAAGTCAGGAAGATAAAGGAGCACTCCATCCAGAACATGCGTGAGCTGGCGAAACAGGCCAGCAGCAGCATCGAGGAGAACCATGGCAGGGCTTATATTGCCAAAACTGCCGGAGAGGCGCTGGACATAATCGGCGACCTGGTGGGTGAAGGGAAGCTGGTTGTGAAGGCCAAGAGCATGACGGCGGAGGAGATAGAGCTGCGCGAGTACCTGGAGGGGGAGGGCAACGAAGTTTACGAGACCGACCTCGGCGAGTTCATCATCCAGAAGCTGGGCTCGCGGCCCATGCACATACTGTCACCCGCCATTCACGTGCCCCGTGAAGATGTGGCGCGGTTGTTCTCACAGATTACCGGGAG
>CAYLRS010000114.1:0-5671 GCA_964385895.1 uncultured Dehalococcoidales bacterium | reverse complement strand
TTCCTCCAGCGATTCAGGTCTTGAATACAGGGCTTTTTCAAACTCGCTCAAACCACGGTCTTCCATCAATATTTCTCTCTACATCAGGGTGTCAACGGCATCGAATATGGCATCGGCCGCTAACGGCACGCCGCCGTAGCTGTTCACCAGCTTTATCCTATTTACGTTTCCTGCGGCTATTCTTACATCTTCGAGCAACTGCCCTCCGCTCATCTCCGCAACTACAAACTTACAGCCTCTCTCGGCAAGGTCGGACAATGGCTGATACGGGAACGGGAACAGCGTAACGGGCCTCACCAGCCCCACGCGCATTTTATGTTCCCTTGCCCTGGTCATGGCTGTCATAGCTGAACGGGCTGCGCTGCCGTAGGCTACAACTACTATCTCAGCGTCATCCAGGTTCAACCCCTCGTAACGCACCTCGTTGACCGCCATCCGTTCAAACTTTTGCAGCAACCGCTTGATCCGTCCCGGGTGGTCAGCCGGATTCATTTCGAAGGAGTTAATAACGTTCTTGGGCCTACCTTTGGCACCGGTTATAGCCCACTTTTTTTCCGGAAACCTAGTAACGCTCGGCCGCATGATCACCGGCTCCATGGCCTGCCCCAAGAACCCGTCTGCTATAACGAAGACAGGGTTGCGGTACTTATCTGCCAGATCAAAGGCCAGCATGGTAAGATCCATCATCTCCTGTACCGTAGCCGGGGCAAGGTTGATTACCCTGTAATCTCCATGCCCCCCACCGCGTGTCGACTGAAGGTAATCACCCTGGGCGCCTCCTATATTGCCCAGGCCGGGGCCGGCCCTCATTATATTCACTACTACGGCCGGTATTTCGGCTCCCGCCATGTAGGAAATGCCCTCCTGCTGCAGGCTGAAACCCGGGCTGGATGTGGAGGTCATAGCCCGGCAGCCAACGGCAGCTGCACCGTAAACCATATTGATAGCGGCCAGCTCGCTCTCAGTCTGCAGGAAAACCCTGCCCTCTTCGGGCATGCGGCGGGACATATGCTCCAGGAGGTCATTCTGAGGGGTGATGGGATAACCGAAATAGGCATGGCAGCCGGCAAGGATCGCTCCCTCGGCTACGGCAATATTACCCCCCATGAGGATTCTTTCAGACATTAAGTGGCCCCCCGAAAGAAGATGGATCAGGATATTGTATCGGCTTCAAATACGCGGCTTCGGTAAATTGAAATTGCTACATCCGGGCACATTATGGCGCAGGACTTGCAGCCGGTGCACTCATGTGCTTTTTCCGATATTACTTCCGCAAAGGGATAACCCTGCTGGTTAATACCATCTGATATGCCTATGATCTCTTTGGGACAAACTGAAACGCAGAAATGACAGGCTTTGCATTTCTCCTTATCGATGACAACATAGGTTGCTTTACGGCTCTCAGATATCAGCAATACTCCACCTTCAAATGCCCAATACCCTAAAAAAGGGGAAAATCCCAAAATAGTTTACATAGCTTTAAATTGTATGTCAAGGATATGTACTGGTTCTGTAGAAACCCGAAGGGGCTGACATATATGTCCGCCCGAATTATAGCGGGCGGGTTTAAAAACCCGCCCCTACTTGTGATAGAATTATACGGTTTTAAGGGAGTTTTAGCTTGAACATTCTGGTAACTAATGACGATGGTATAAACGCTGACGGGCTCTGGGCCCTGGTCAACGGGTTAAAAGATATGGGCAGGGTGACCGTAGTTGCTCCCGACCGGGAGCAGAGCGGAGTTGGCACTTCAATCAGCCTGCATCACCCGGTGCGCCTGACAAGGATACACGAGAAGGTACAGGGCATTGCAACCTATTCAGTGGAAGGGACTCCTGCCGACTGTGTCATTATGGCGATTAAAGTAATTATGCTTGATGGCATTGACCTGGTTGTTTCCGGGATCAATCAGGGCCCGAATTGTGGATACGACGTTTTCCTCTCGGGCACAGTGGGAGCAGCTTTGCAGGGGTTCTTCTATGGCTTCCCCTCCATGGCTATTTCCATGTCGTCTTTCACGGATCCAAAGTTTGAGACCGGTGCTAAAGTAGCACGTGAACTGGTGGAGTACATACAAAATCAGAACCTGAGCGGCAGGATGCTGCTCAATGTTAATGTGCCAAATCTTAATCTCGCGGAAATAAAGGGTGTCGAGGTCACCAGGCTGGGAGAAAAAATATATTCAGCCGGTATCGAGACCGGGCACGACGGCAGACGTGATTACTACTGGATTTTGCATCGCGGCGCCGATGCCGAGGTCGGCAGCGGTACGGATAGCTGGACTCTAAAACACAACAAGATTTCTGTCACAGCGCTGCGTTTCAGCCGCAGCGAATATAGCACTGAATTCGTGCGCGAGATGGTCCCTGTAATAGCCAGGAGCCTGCTGGGTAAAAAATTTAAGAAACAGTAAGGAGTGTTAAATGTCCGAAGTTGTTATGGTCAGCGGCGTAAGAACGGCGATCGGAGGCTTTGGCGGCGGTCTCAAGGATATGCCGGCCACAAAGCTGGGTGCAGCCGTTATCAAGGACGTATTGAAGAGAGTTGGTCTCCAGCCTAAGTCCGCTAAAAAACAGATGGAATACGGCCCAAAAGCACTGGCTGACACGGGGTTGAGCGATCTGGAGAAGAACTATTATGACTGGCCGGATAGGCTCAAAGAGGTGCAGGTCGACGAGGTAATAATGGGGAACGTCCTGCAGGCTGCACAGGGACAGAATCCGGGAAGGCAGGCCATGATCTATGCCGGGCTTCCCAAAGAGACTCCCGGCTTTACTGTTAACAAAGTATGCGGTTCCGGGCTTAAAGCCATAATTACAGGCGCCCAGTCGATCATGTTGGGCGATGCCGAGGTCGTGGTTGCCGGGGGCATGGAGAACATGAGCCTGGCACCCTATGCCATGCCGCGGGCCCGCTGGGGATACCGCATGGATATATCAGGCAAGGGAGAGGTCCTGGACCTGATGGTCTATGATGGCCTCTGGGAGCTTTACTATGGCTACCACATGGGGATGACTGCGGAGAACATAGCAGCTAAATACGGCATTACGCGCGAAGAGCAGGACAAGTTAGGACTGATGAGCCACCAGCGCGCCATGGCGGCCATAAAAGACGGCACGTTCAAGCAGGAAATCGTACCTGTGATCATGCCTCAGAAAAAGGGCGATCCCGTAGTCTTCGATACGGATGAGCGGCCCATGGACACGACGCTGGAGAAGATGGGCAAGCTGGCGCCGGCCTTCAAGAAGGATGGCACTGTCACCGCGGGCAACGCGTCGGGCATAAATGACGGCGCCGCGGCGGTGCTGCTGATGTCGGCCAGGAAGGCACAGGAGATGGGGCTTGAGCCGATGGTAAAGGTTAAATCATATGCTTCTGGCGGCGTGGATCCTGCCTATATGGGACTGGGCGTGATCCCCGCTGTAAAGAAAGCGCTGGACAGGGCGAAGCTAGCGGTCAAAGACCTGGATGTGATTGAGCTCAATGAGGCTTTTGCCTCGCAGGCGCTTGGGTGCGTAAAAGAGATGGGGTTCGACCTGGATAAGACTAACGTGCATGGCAGCGGTGTCTCATTGGGACACCCCGTCGGTGCCACTGGCGCCCGTGTGCTGGTGACGCTGGCGTACGAGATGAGGCGCAGGAACGCTAAATATGGCCTTGCTACCATGTGCATCGGCGGCGGCATGGGAATAGCCATGGTCGTGGAACGATAGCCTGCTGACTGGTGTGGCTTTACGGATTTGGGGAAAATACTGATCGTAAATACCGGCCCTGAGGTATTTGCAGGGACTGGTGCCCGGCTGTCGGATAGAAAGTCGCAGCCCGGTGCCTCTATAACCGAATGGGCGCAGGCAGCAGCGGAGAGGCTGGCCGAATACCGGTTGAACGCTGTCTATGCATGCCCTGTTCCCGGTGCTGATGAGACTGCGGGTATAGTCGCCAGCAGGTTCAACCTCGAGGTCAAGCGCCTGCCCGGTTTAGAAAACATAAATATTGAGCTGCCCTTTGAAGGTAGCCTTGAGTCGTTGAGAGAAAAAGTAGCAGCAGCGCTCGACCAGCTATCTCTGCAACATAAAAAAGAAACGGTTGCCATAATATCTCAGAAGACGTTAAGTGTCATCATGATATTGCACTTTTTACACATGCATAATAGGCATTTCCCTCAGATAGCGCAGGAGGCGGGAGCCATTAACCTTTTCGAAGTCAGGTTCGGTGTCCCGTCAGCCCTGTTCATTAATGACACCTGCCACCTGCATGGTTTAATATAAATATGGCAAGGATGGGCGAAATCGATAATGAAAAAAATTAAAGCCGGGATCATAAATGTAACGGGTTATGCCGGAGTGGAGCTTGCCCGTATACTATATCAGCATCCATCTGTCGAGTTAGTTTCCGTTACCGGCAGGAGCGCCGCCGGGAAAAAGCTGGGCCAGGTTTTTCCGCATCTTGCCTGCACGGGATTGACCATAACCGCGGAGCTTGAAAGCAACATTGACGTTGCTTTTTCGGCCATGGGTCACAGGGTAAGCGCAGAGGCCATCATACCACTGGTGAAGAAGGGGGTCAGGGTGGTTGACATGAGCGCTGATTTCCGGCTTAAAGACGTTGCGAAATACCAGGAATGGTATGGTTTTGAGCATCCAGCGCCTGAATTGCTCAAAACCGCCGTTTACGGGTTGCCCGAGCTTCACAGGGGCAGCATAGCATCAGCCAGTATCGTGGCCAACCCCGGCTGCTATCCTACCTCGGCGATCCTGGCCCTTGCTCCGATAGTGAAAGCAGGTTTAGTGGAACCCGAAATAATAGTTGATAGCAAATCGGGGACTTCCGGTGCAGGAAGAACGCTTACACTGCCGACGCACTTCTCGGAAGCCAGCGACAACGTTCGTGCCTATAGCCTGGGAGGGCACCGTCACTTGCCGGAGATAATGCAGGAACTTGGAGCCATGGATCCCGAGGGCCATATTTCTATCACCTTCGTGCCGCACGTGGTGCCCATGACACGGGGCATATTGAGCACGTGCTACGCAAAAGTGAAGCAAGGAAAATTAGGTAAGGGAAAGGGAGCGCTTTTTGAGCGATACAGCGATTTCTATAAAAAAGAGCCTTTTACCAAAGTTGTATCCGAGCCGCCGGAAACAAAGCATACGTTGGGCAGCAACCTCTGCCTGCTGTATCCTGTTTATAATCAGAAGACCGGCATGCTTGTGATCGTAAGCTGCATAGACAACCTGGTCAAGGGCGCTGCTGGACAAGCTATTCAGGATATGAATATAATGTTTGGCTTCCCTGAGACAGCCGGGTTGGAAGCTTTACCCCTCTATCCATAAGCACCGTGCCCCCATCGTCTAGAGGCCTAGGACACCAGCCTTTCAAGCTGGACACAGGGATTCGAATTCCCTTGGGGGCACCAATACTTTTGAATTCAACCTGAACGTAATAGTTTTTGGACTTATTGGTATTTTTGCAATTTTGCTTAACAATTTTGATTTCCATTTAGCTTCACCTCAATCGTAGAGTTTGCTTAACAAATTGCTTAACTCAAAGCTATTTCTTTTAACCGCTTTTTTATATCCCTTGGGTCTACGTTTTCTCTTATACTCCAGACTTATTACAACCTTTTTATCAGCCTCTTAACCCCCTAAGGGTTTACCTGTTATCAGAAAGTAAA